>NZ_JAPJQF010000044.1:16060-22592 GCF_030825285.1 Anaerotruncus massiliensis (ex Togo et al. 2026) | reverse complement strand
TTGTCAGCAGCCCCCGTTTCGTGGTCTGCGTGTAGTTCCTTGTAAACTGACCTAATGAAGAATTTGTGGACTGGTCTTTTACAGTAGACGAGGACATGACGATCATCATGCGGGCATTCGCTCCTACCCGGGGCCCGGACTGCTCCGTAGAATTCCAGGCGGGCGCGTTCGGCAGCCTGCGGCCCGCCGACGGCGGACCGCTCGTCCGGATCGTTTCCGGAGGGGCCATGATGAGCCAGCCTCTCGCGCAGACCCTGGATATCGGGGTTCCCGAGCCGGTGGCGGATGCAGACTATCATTTCGTCGGCTGGAACTTGGAAATTGAATACATGTCGGGACCCTCCAGAATGTCGGCGCCGGTCGAGACGAGCCACGCCGAAGAGCGGCTTTTTTTCCTGTCGCAGGTGGATCCGGCGGCCTATGTTCCCGTATGGCCGTTGGACAACTATTATATCTCTAAGCTCACCTTCACCGCCATGTTTGCCCACGACCCGGCATCCGACCCCGGCGGGGACGATCCCGCCCCGAATCCGGGCGGCGGGGGCGGCGGAGGCGGTTCCGCCCCGAAGCCGCCCGAGCGTCTCCTCAAGCCGCTCGATCCGAAGCCGTTGGAAGATCCGGAGCCGCTGAAGACGATCGTCATCGAGGAAAACCCGATCCCGCTGACGGGGGACGGCTCCCTGCCCGGGCTCGCGCTGCTGGCGCTGGCCGTCTCCGGATGCGGAATCCTCCTTTCCCGGCGCAGAAGGCCGTAGCGGGAGGCCGCGCAAAACAGCACAAGAGCCGTATGGGCGTTTGCCCATACGGCTCTTGTGCGTGTGATCGGGCGGGGCGCCGCCGAAGAAAAACGGCGCGCGGATGCCTATCCCTTGACGCGGGCGAGGCGCAGCCCCAGCTTCTCCGCGAGCGCAAAGACGATTTCATCGCCGAACAGGGAGGCCAGCGTGGGGAATATCTGTATCAAAAAAGCTCTCATAGCGGCTCCTTTCTGAAAACGGGTTCCATCGAATTGCTTTCAGTATACGGGCGGTTTGTGGCGCTGGTATGGAAAAACCGGCAACAATCCGAGAAAAAACGGTGAACGGACGATGAACCCGCGCGGGGAAAAGCGCCGGGACAAAAAAAGTGTGCCCCCGAAGGGGCACACTTAAGAGCGACTGGTTACCTTCTATTCGAGAAGCACTCACTGCAATAAACAGGGCGGTCGCCGCGCGGCTCGAAGGGGACCCGGCAGGTTTTTCCGCACTCGGAGCAGACCGTCTCAAACATCTGGCGCTCGGAATTGCCGCCGCGCGCATTTCCTTTTCTGGCATCGCGGCAGGGCTTGCAGCGCTGCGGCTCGTTGGTGAATCCTTTTTCGGCGTAGAATTCCTGCTCGCTCGCAGTGAACTGAAATTCGTTTCCGCAGTCTTTGCAAATGAGTGTTTTGTCGTTGTACATGAGATACCTCTTTAAAAATATTATGCTAGTTGACAAGCATTAACTTAGTATACGTCAAAAACGCGAAAAAGTCAATGGGCAAATGCGGACGGACCAGAAATTTCCGTCAATAGAGGAACAAGCCCAGCACGCCGGTGACCGCCATCAGCAGGACGGGGTTCAGCTTCCACCTGCGCAGGGCGAAAAGGGAGGCGGCGAACACCGCCAGCGCGGCCCAGTCGGGCATCGCGCCGGGCGCAGGGGCGCCGGTCCCGAAAAAGGCGAGCAGCAGGATGGTGCCCGCCGCCGACATGATCAGCCCCAGCGAGGCCGCCTTGAGCCCGCCGAGCACCTCGAACACATATACGGACCTCCGGTAGCGGCGGAAGAACGCATACAGGACCAGGGAGAGCGCCACGCCGCACAGCACGCAGCCCACGGTGGCGGCGACGGCCCCGGGGACGCCCGCGATCTGCAGGCCTACAAAGGTGGAGGTATTGACGGCCAGCGGCCCCGGCGTCATCTGCGAAATGGTGATGATGTCGGTAAAGACCTTTTCGCTCACCCACCCCGCCCGCTCCACCACCTGCTCCTGGATCAGGGGGATGATCGCGTAGCCGCCGCCGATGCTGAGCGCGCCGATCTTGAAAAAGGTATAGAACAGCGTCCAGATCCGGTTCACCGGCGCGCCCTCCTTTTCAGCAGCACCCGTCCCACGCAGAGCAGGCAGCTCGCGGCAAGGATCAGGGCCACGTTGACATTCAGTACGAAGCTGGCCAGAAAGGCGCACGGGATCATGGCGGTCAACAGCGGCGAGCGTTCCTTGAGCAGCATGCGGCACATGTCGATGATCAAATCCACAATCAGCGCGGCCACGCCCGCCTGCATGCCCTTGAGGACCGCGGCGATCACCGCGTTGGCCGCGAAGGCCGCGTAAAAGGCGGAGACCAGCCCCAAAATGGCGAGCGGGGGCAGGATGGCGGCGATACAGCTGAGGACGGCCCCGCCCAAGCCCGCCGTGCGGAAGCCCGCCAGCGCGGAGAGGTTGATGGCGATCGCGCCCGGCGTGGACTGTGCCACGGCCGCCATGCTCACGAGCTCCTCCTCGGTGAAGCACCGCCTGCGCTCCACGAAATAACGGCGGATCATGGGGACCACCACATAGCCGCCGCCAAAGGTGAACGTGCTGATGAACAGGTTGACGCCCAACAGCCAGAGGTAGGGCTTTTTTGTTTTCTCCAAGTTTGCACTCCCTTTCCATACCCTATGATTATAGGACTGGAAAACCGATCTGTAAAATGATATAATTGTATGGATCACATTAATTCAATTCATGTCAGGGGGAACGTGATGAACCTGCGGCATTTGGAAATTCTGGAGGCGGTCGCGCGGGCGGGCACCTTTACCGGGGCGGCGCAAAAGCTGTTCCTCACCCAGTCGGCGGTTTCCCACGCCGTGGCGGAGCTGGAGCGGCAGGCGGGCGCGCCGCTCTTCGACCGGATGCCGCGCGGCGTGCGCCTGACGCCCTGCGGGACGCTGCTTTTGGAGGAGGCACGGGGGATCCTGGCCGCCTGCCGCGAGCTGGAGGGGCGGCTTGCCGGCCTGGAGGAGGAAGCGCCCGTAAAGCTGGTGTCCAGCATCACGATCGCCTCCTTCCCGCTGCCGGAGATCCTGCTGCGGGTGCGGGAAATACTGCCCGGGCTGCAGGTGCAGGTGCGGGTGGTGAGCGCGGCCAGCGCCGTTGAAATCCTGCAGAGCGGGGAAGCGGACCTGGCGCTGATCGAGGGCGCCGAGCCAAAGGGGATCTTTCGCAGCGAGCCCTTCGGATCCTACCAGTTGTGGGCGGCCTGCGCCCCCGGCTTCCCGCTGCCCGCGGAGCCGCTGACGCCGCGGGAGCTGTGCGCCGCGCCGCTGCTGCTGCGGGAGCGGGGAAGCGCGATCCGCGACACGCTGGACAGCACGCTCTTTCTCGCCAACCAGACGGCGCGCCCCCTGTGGGAGAGCGTGAACTCCACAGCGCTGATCCAGGCCGCCCAGGCGGGTCTGGGGATCACCGTCCTGCCGGACCTGCTGCTGGCGGAGCCGGTCGCGCAAAAACGGCTGCGGGTGGTTGCGCTGGACGGCGTCGACATGCGCAACGAGATGCTGGCGGTGCGCAACAGGAACCAGCGCCCTTCGCGCGGCCTGCGGGTGCTGCTGGATGCCGTCGGCGGAATCACGGCGTAAAAAAAGGGAGACGATTTTCGTCTCCCTCTTTTGCATTTTGAAGGATGATTCGGACAATCCGGGAAATAATATTCCAAAAAGTTTGGAGGAGGCATCCCAATGTTCAAACATGAAAAAATGTTGTTCCATCCGGTACGGGTCGAAAAACCCAACCCGCAATACGCCGTCCTGCTGCAGGAGCAGCTGGGCGGGGCCAACGGCGAGCTGAAATCGGCCATGCAGTATATGTCGCAGAGCTTCCGCATCAAGGACGCGGCGATCAAGGACCTCTTTATGGATATCGCGGCGGAGGAGCTCAGCCACATGGAGATGGTGGCGACGACGATCAACATGCTCAACGGCCACGACGTCGACAGCCAGCAGGTCGCGGCGGGCGAGATCCAGAGCCATGTCCTGCTCGGACTCAACCCGGGGCTCACCAACGCGTCGGGCTATTCCTGGGTGGCCGACTATGTCACGGTCACGGGGGACCTGTGCGCCGACCTGCTTTCCAACATCGCGTCGGAGCAGCGCGCCAAGGTGGTCTACGAATATCTCCACCGGCAGATCGAGGATAAGCACGTCCGCGAAACCATCGACTTCCTCCTCAACCGCGAGGAGGCGCATAACGCCCTCTTCCGCGAGGCGTTCAACCGCGTGCAGGATTCCGGCTCGAATCGGGATTTCGGCGTCACGGAGGACTCCCGCCTCTATTTCAATCTCTCGACGCCTTCCCCGGCCAACGGCTTCGGTGACACAAAGGCCGCGCCGCCCAGCTTCAACAACCCGAATACGCGTCCTTCGTAGCGCGGCAGCCGCTCCACTATCATGTGTTGAATTGCCAAGATGCATTGTCGATTGATGGGAAACTATGCTATAATATAATAGTAATATTCCCATGATAGGTCTTTGCGTCGAAGATTCAACCATGATAGGAGGAGCTCTATGCTGCGGCAGGTCGTTTTACAGCCCTGCGCCGACCCGGAAGCGCAGGCCAATTACCAGCACACCATCCGGAACTTTGTGATGGCCCGGGATATCGAGCCATATTTGGCGCCTGCAGAAAAGGATGCGGTGGCTAAACTGTATCCCGATGGCCGGTTGCACGTCTGGGGAGTAAAGGATGGGATTGACGGTACGATCCACCGCCTCTGGAATAAAATCCGTTCCGGGGATATCGTCTTTTTCTCATGGAAGAGTGTGCTGCACAGCAAAGCGGCCATCACGCTGACGTTTCAAAGCGACGCGCTGTCCGAGTTTCTCTGGAATGACAAGGCGTTTCACAATATTTATCTTTTAGACGATTTGCAGTCCGTTGATATCTCTTATAAAATGTTTAACAGGGCTGCCGGATATAAAGAAAATAATATTCTTCGCGGATTCCGAGTGTTGGATGAGAAACGCAGCGAATCCATATTGGAGTTTTTTTCCTATGATTGCGAAACCGAGCCATCCGTGGAGGAAATCAGCAGGGAAGAATGCTCCGAAGCGATTCGAAATTTGTGGAATCAGGAAACTCTGGACAAGACTGCAAAGCGGACGGAACGAAAGGAACAGGTCCTTCTGCGCCGTCTTCTGTTTGGGAAAAAGCGTGAGGAAACCTGTGCGTTTTGTGGGAAAAAATATCCGGTCGAGTTCCTGACGGCGGCGCATATCAAACGCCGCGCGGATTGTACGCTGGAGGAGCGGAAAGATGTTCCGTCCATAGTGATGCCCGCCTGCAGGTTTGGCTGCGACGAACTGTACGAGCGGGGATACCTGTTGGTCTTTGATGGCAAAATTGTTCTCAACGATCAAAAATGGATACCGGATTCGATACGCGAATATGTCGCTCCGATCGCCGGCCGCCTGTGTTCCTGCTGGAGCGACGCAACAAAGGGCTATTTTGAAGCCCACAATAAAAAGTTTGGGAGATGAAAGAGTATAAAAACTTCCTGAAGACTGTAGCAGGGAACGAAGGGGGCAAATGCCGATATCCAACCCGCTTGGACACCTACGGCTGCGGTTGCGCCCATGACTGCCGCTACTGCTATGCAAAGTCACTGCTGCAGTTTCGCGGTTTGTGGCACCCCGAAGACCCGCATGTGGCGAATCTGGGTAGGATCGAGCGCAAAATTGCTGCTTTACCGCGTGGCACAGTGGTTCGAATGGGTGGCATGACGGATTGCCTGCAGCCCTGTGAAGAACGGTATCGGGTAACTTATGAGACTATTCGTCTTCTCAATCGATACCAAGTTCACTATCTGCTCGTGACAAAATCGGATCTGATTGCTTCGGACAAATATGTGGCGATCCTTGATCCGGCTTTGGCACACATCCAGATTACGGTTACCAGCACGGACGACGACTTGTCGTGCCGTTATGAAACAGCCTGCCCTCCCACGCGCAGAATAGCGGCGATTGAAAAGTTGGAGGCCGAAGGGTTTGACGTCCAGCTGCGCCTGAGCCCGTTCCTTCCGGATTACGTGGATTTCGGGCGCCTCAGTCAGGTTCGCTGCCATAAGATTCTAGTGGAGTTCCTCCGCGTCAATTCATGGATCAAGGGATGGTTTACTGGGTTAGATGTTTCGAAGTACACCCACACGGAACACGGTTACGCCCATCTTCCTTTGAAAGAAAAAATTCGGTTGCTGGATCGGGTTTCCGGATTTCGGGATATCAGTGTCTGTGAAGACTGCACGGAAGCTTATGCCTACTGGAAAAAGTATGTTAATGCAAATGCTCTGGACTGCTGTAACCTGCGGTTTTAAGTAAATAAGCCTAAGAGAATAAGATATGAAGAGGAGGCGGCGTTCCCATATTAATTGGGACCGCCCCTCCCTTTTAGATTTCGGTGTGACCCGGGGGGCCCCCGGGCGCAGTGGGAAAAACAGTATGACAAACACGGAAAATATAGGGTACAAATTGG
>NZ_JAPJQF010000044.1:0-16050 GCF_030825285.1 Anaerotruncus massiliensis (ex Togo et al. 2026) | reverse complement strand
TTTAATATAACCACATCTATCATAATATCTTCGCAGCCGTTGTGGGGGTTCAATTATTAATGGGAACGCCGCCTCCTTTTACTCTTCGGGTGTCCCGGGGTGGCCCCCGAGGCGCTGGCGAAATGCCTTGATCACATCCAGGATATAGAGCTGTTCCTCTTCGGAAAGTTCCTTGGCGAGCTCGTAAAGCTCCGCCAGAACGCGCGCGCTCCGGGACGCCGCACGTTTGTCCTCCATCTCGCCGTCGCCGGTCATGAGCCAGTTTTGGCTGATTTTGAGCGTTTGGCAGATGGCGTTGATGACGATCGGCTGCGGCGAAGTCTTGTCTTTTTCCAGATTGTAGATTACCCCGCGCGAGACGCCGATCTCCTCCGCAAGGGAGTTCTGCGTGTACCCTCTTTTTCTGCGGGCATAGTTTAAGCGCGCACCCAGCGTATCCATAGCATCACCTCATGGAAATTATAACCTATTTGCAATGCTTTTTCAATGATTATTTTCATTGACAGTGAAATTGTTTTACAAAAGTATTCATTGACACTGAAAAATAGGCATGTTATAATTCATCTATAAAGCATTAAGGAGGGAAAAGGATGACGGAGTGGGAAAATCAGAGCCATTTGTCCGGATACGCCGGGGAAATCATCGAACAAGCAGCGGAATTGCCGTTGGAGGATCAGGTGCGGTTACTGCTCATTGCACGCGGAATGGCGTTCACCAGAAACCTGATGCGCTCCATCTCGGATGGCCCCACCCCGTCCGGGAAGAGCGCCTGAGCGGCCGCATCCATTAGACGTGGCCGTTATTCCCAGGAAGGATGAAGCGTGCAGGCCCTTCCGGCGAGCATCTGAATACTCTGCACAGACGGAGAAAATCCTTTTTATCGGGACGGATCCTTCGGAGAGGGCGGTCCTGACCAGGAGGGGACATTTTAAGGAGGTTAGAGACACATGAGAAAGACCGAGCGGATTCTGTCTGCCATGTTGGCCCTGATCCTGACGCTCACCATGTCGATGGGCGGCACGGTATCGGCCGCGGACGCGGGAAGCGCGGAAATCCGGGCGTCCATCGAGGGCGGAGACCTGACGGAACCGTCCTTTGTGGGCGGGATGGTTCTTCGCATGAGGAGCTTCTTCAGCGCCGGAACGAACGGCGAGACCTGACCTCACGGCGACGCGCTCGCCATGACCGAATATCAAAACGGTCCGGTCAGCAAGGAGTTCAACATTGTCAAGACGCCGGCGGGCGCGACCGCCACGGCGAGCGGCGGCTATGACGACCAGGGCCGCCAGATCGTTTCGGTGGAGGTGCTCGGGGCGGCGGATGCCGACGGGAACATCCCGGTGAGGGCCGCCGCCGTAAATCCCGGCGAAGCGACCGTCGTCTACACCATCCGCAAGAGCGGATACAGCCCGGCGACCGTGGAGCAGAAGGTGCAGGTCTTTGACCGGATGCGCCTTGCCAGCGAGGATTTCCCGGAAAAGGACGAGCTGATTTACGCGGGCACCGCGCGCGACTTCACCTATAGCGTTTCCGGAACCAACGGCGATATCCTCACGGAAAACGCCAAATTGGAAATGTCCCCGATCAGCGCGGCCACGCTGGACGCCGCGCCCGGCACCGGGCGCGGAACGCTTAACGCGATCTCGGCGGTCTACGGCGCGGACGTGTCCCTGACTGCCGGAAGGATCGCGGACAAGCCCTATCCGATGTATTTCTATGACGATTCGGAGGCTCTGGGCCGGACGATCTCCGTCTCGGATTCCGTCCTGTTCAAGGATCTGAAGTCCTCCCACCCCGGCCTGGCGGCGGCGCTTTCGGGCGATAAGGGCGGCCAGACGATCACGGCGGGCTTTACCTACGGACAGTTCGCCGACGACCAGTACCTCGAGTTTGCGACCGTGCCGAAACAGAAGGTGGCGCTCTCGATCGATTCGATCACCTTCCGCGGGGAGGAGATCGGCATCTCGGAGAGCGGCTTTGCCGTTTCGATCACGGGCGACACCGGGATCGCCAGGCTGACCGTCCCCAAGACGGCCGGCGCGGGCGACTACGCCATCCGGCTGCTCGCCTCCCGCCCCAACGCCTATCTGGAGACGCCGCTGACCGTCAACCTCACGGTCGCGCAGGCGCAATTCACCGGCGTGGGACTTGCCTACAGCACGGGCGATCCGGAAGGCCCCGCCTGGGCGGATGCCGTGGACGGCAAAATTTCCGCCAAGTTCAACGCACGGTATGAAAAGGCGTTTGACGTTTCGCTCACCAGCGGCGACGAGCGCCCGAACGGCGTCACCACCTTCGCCTCCTACCGTGTGTCCGGGCTGCCGGAGGGCGCCTCCTTCGAGGGGAACGTCCTCTCCCTGTCGGGCAAAAACCCGGTGGGCAGCTATCTCATCCCGGTCACCCTCTATGACCCGGCGGGCAACTATGCCGACGCCGAGCTGGCGCTCACCTACCAGGTGGACAACACCTATACGATCGCGCTGAAGGACGTCACCGGCAATCTCGTCGGAAACGCCGAGATCGTCAACGGCTCGGACATCGTCGCGACGGTCCATCTGCCCTATGAGGATACGACAGGCAGCAACAAGCTGAACCTCCTTTTCTACCAGGACGGCGAGGATGGACGCATGAAGGCCGCGACGGCCGTTGCCAAGCTGGCCACCGGCGAGGGCGCCGTCACCGTCAAGAACAACGTCGTCACCGTTCCCAAGCGCCTGCCGGTGCTCGCGGAGGGGGAGACCTACGACCTTGTCACGACGGTCAGCGCCGACAACTACAACGACGCGCGGCTGACGGTCAAGATCATCGTCGACAAGGCGGCGATCACCGTGACCGACGTGGCGAGTTCGACCACCAACAGCAGCTACCAGACCATCGCTCCCGCGGCGGACGGCGAGACCTACGAGGCCGACCGGTTTGCCTATGGGGAGAACAAATACTTCCGGATCACCTCCGACTCCAAGAGCAGCGCGCAGTTTACGGCGGCCTCGCTCGTCTCCGCCGACGAGCCGGAAACCGACCTGCGGGACGCCTACCTCGTGAAGG
The DNA here is from genome assembly GCF_030825285.1 of Anaerotruncus massiliensis (ex Togo et al. 2026). Classification (NCBI taxonomy): domain Bacteria; kingdom Bacillati; phylum Bacillota; class Clostridia; order Eubacteriales; family Oscillospiraceae; genus Anaerotruncus; species Anaerotruncus massiliensis (ex Togo et al. 2026). The sequence continues at coordinate 13,005 of NZ_JAPJQF010000044.1, read as the reverse complement.
AGAGCTTTGCCAAGGGCAAGAGCCTCATCCAGCTGGCGCCCGGGCTTCCCACGGGGGACTATGAGCTGACGCTGACGGGCGAGAGCTCCTCGTCCGACAAGGGCGGCAACTACCAGACAAAGACGATTGTCATCAAATTCACGGTGGCGCAGTCTCCGCTTTCGGTGGAGATGCAGGTGACCGGGGACGGCGTGAAGGCCGGGACCGGCGCGGACAACTTCGTCGTCACCCAGAAGGTCGCGGATTCCGGCCTCGTCTACACCTACCGGGTGGAGGTCACCGGGCCCGAGGGCGCGGCCGACACCGCGCAGGTGGCCCTCGACCCGTCCTCCGCGCAGGCGGGCGATTTCGACGAGGCCACCGGGACGCTGACCATTCCGGCGGACACTGAACCGGGCGTCTACACCTATGTCTTTAACGGCACCGACAAGAGCTTCCAGCCCGGCAAGGTCACGCTGGTCGTCACGGTCGGCGACTACGCGCGGATCACCAGGATCACCTCCAACACGAGCACCGTCAAGGCGTTCGCGCCGGGCGAGGACGACAAGGGCTTCGACTTCCGCACCCGCGCGCCGGAGGGGGTCAAGACGGTCCTGACCCTCACCAGGGACCCGGCGAACGCCAAGGTGGCCCTCACCGTCACGAACGGCAGGGGCGAAGCGGTCAAGACGATCAAGCTGAACACGGCCGGCGACAAGATCGTCGTCCCGGCCAGCCAGTCGGCGGGCACCTACCATCTGACGATGGAGGTCACCCACGCGTCCCGTTCCTCCAGGACCTATCTGCTCGACCTGCGGATCGTGGGCAAGAATGAAATCACCTCGATCCACGACGAGGGGGAGGTCTACTCGACCGTGCCGGCGGACGGCGCGGCCACGCTGGACATCGACCTCTCCAAGCTGAACGACTTTGACGGCGCGTTCCAGGTCGCCACCAACGAGGGCACGACCCACATCGACGACACGATCGACGTGGAAAACTGCGTCCCCGCCGGCGCGGTCGCCTGGGACTTTGACACCGACACGCTGAACGTCGACGTGACGAAGGCGGGCCGCATCACCACCGACCTCGTGGTCGACAAGGGCAGGCCCTCCGAGACGACGACCAGACTGACGGTCAACGTCATCCCGGCGGTCACCGTGACGGACAAATCCGGCGAGCTGACCCTTTCGGACGGCGTCTACACCGCCGAATCCAAGGCGGGCGAGGGCAATCAGATCACAATCGCGGCGAACCCGTCCGCGGGCTGCACGGTCGAGACGAGCCTTTCCTCCGCGGAGGTCCGGCAGCTGCTGCAAAACAAAAAGATCACCGTCCTCGGCGACGCGATCACCGTTGCGAACGACGCGCCCGCCGGTACGGTGGAAATCCCCTTCCGGATGAGCGGCACTTCCGACCGCAACATCACGCTCGGCTCCGGCTTCACCGTCCGGGTGCGGGTCGGCGCGGGGGACATCACCGCTTCGGTCTCCTCCCCGCTGATGGACGCGCCCGCCGTGGTGACGGAAAACAAGGCCGAGCTCACCCACGGCTACGGCGCGGATGAGGTCTTCACCATCAGCACCACGCCCGAGACGACCCTGTCACTCGTGAGCGAGAGCGTCAACAACCTTATCTTCAACAGCGCGAACAAGACGGTCACCGCCAAGGCCAATCTGGCGGCCGGCACCTATACCCTCCGGCTGAAGGCCGAGGCGCAGTACTATACCCCCTTCCTCTTTGACGTCGTCGTGGAAGTCGTGCCCGCCGCCGAGGTGGCGTGGACCGTCACCGGCGCGGACGGCGAGGCGATTTCCCCCGACAAGGCCGGCGTCTACCAGCTGCCGGTCAACCGCAGCGAGGGCGGGAGCTTCACGGTCTTGACCGTGCCCGCGAACGCCAAGGTCACCCGCACCGACAAAAACGCGGAGATCACCTCCGACGACAACCGGACCTTCACCGTCCCCGCGAACCTGTCCGGGGACAGCATGGAGGTGACGCTCAAGGGTACGAATAAGAACTACCTCCCGAGCGAAATTACAATCAGCGTCAACCTGGTCAGCGACGCGCGGCTGACGCCCGTCGCAACGGTCGGTGACAAGACCTATTACGCCGACGCGGACGGCGTCATCTCCGTCACCCTCAAGGACCTCGAAAAGGCCGTCCTGTCCACCAATGCGGCGGACGCGGTCATCACGAAGCAGATTTCCGAACAGGCCGGGTTCAACATCGTGAATTCCGGCGTCCGCGCCAACGGCGCCAAGGCGGGGACCTACGACTTCCCGTTCAGGGCCACGGCGGAAAACTATCTGGACACCGACTTCACCCTGCGCGTGACGATCGCCCCGATCGTCGAGTACAAGGTGGACGACGACCAGGATTACGCGGCCGTTACCGAGAGGACCGTCGAGGTCGGCTATGGCGACGGCGCCCAGATCCCGGTGCTCGCCAAGCTCGCCAACGGCGACAACGCGGTCACCCTTTCGGCCGGCGCCACCCCGCTCTACACCGCGTGGGGCAACGGGGTCCTGACCATCCTTCCGAACGCTCCGGCGGGCAGCTATACGATCAAGCTCACCCCCAGGGCGGACGGCGTTTCGATCCCTGACGCGCGCCTGACCCTGACGGTCAAGGTTCTGAGCGGCAGAATCGCGGTCGACGCGGCTTCCGATCTGTCGGGCGACCTCCCGAAGCAGGACGGTCCGGACGGCGTCGTCTTCACGGCCTCCCACTATGCGGGCGAGACCCAGACGATCACCTTCTCCGACAAGGTCGGCGCGGGCTACCGCTTCACCGGAACGAGTTGGCCGATGGGCTTCGCGCTCAGCGGCAGGACGCTGACGATCGCCCCCGAGGCGATGGCCGGGGAGTATTCGCTCCCCTTCCAGGCGTCGAAGGAAAACTATGAGCCGACCTCCATCACCCTGCAGGTGAAGGTGGCGACCGACACGACCTCCTTCTACGACACGGCGGTCGCCGTCAACGGCGACGCGCGGCAGGCGTCGTCCGAGCCGTCCGTCGGCGCGGCGGTCGACAACCGGCGCGTCTATGACATCCAGGTGAAACCCGGTCAGACGGTCTCCGTCACCACCGGCGTGAACATCATCGCCGACAGGATGGCGGTGGACGCGCCCGACGGATGGACGGTCAGCAAGATCGATTCCACGGTCACCTTCCCCTTCCCCGAGACGGCCGTAACCGGCGAGACCTACACCGTCAAGGTGGACTACCCGCGCAGCGCGGACAACCGCGCGACCCAGGCGGTTGTCAACATGACCGCCGTGGATAAGAGCCAGCTCGCGCAGCCGGTCATCTCCGGCCTCAGTCTGGCGGTCGATCCGTCCGACGAGACGAGCGGCACGGTCACAGTCAGCTGGAACGCGGTGGAAGGCGCCGCCTACTACCAGCTTTACGCCGGCGGCGAACTGAAGGTGGAAACCGATTCGGCCAGCGCCCAGCTGGGCATTGGCGCGGGTTACGCCGACAGCCTCCCGACGGTTGAGGAGAACGCTTCCCTCACGGTGAAGGCGTTCCCGGCCAAGGGCAGCGGCAACGCGGAATCCCCCGCCTCCGACCCCAAGACCCTGACGATTACCCGGGCGGCGCTTGACGACGTCCAGTTCACCGGAACGGTCAGCCGCACCCCCGCGGACGGGAAGACGCGCTTCTTCTTCCAGCCCGTTGCGGACGCGGCCGGCTACGCGGCCACCGAGGACGGCGAGCCGGTGGAGAAGGCGCTCATCCAGGATTCCGGCAGCGGCGGCAAGTACTATCTGACCAGGCTTGCGCCCGGCGGCAGGCTCACGGTCGGGCTCCGCGCGCTGGCGAAGGAGGGGTCGCTCCTCCACACGGATTCGGCCGAAGAGAGCTTCAAGACCTATCAGGCCGACGCGCTCAAGGAACTGACCGTCCTGGTCAACGGCGAAGCGGTCGGCGGCGACGGCGTCACCGATACCTTCAAGGCGGGCACCCTGACTGCTCCGAAGCAGTATTCCGTCGCGGTCGGGGAGACCGGAGGGACCGCCAGCATCGCAGTCGCCGCGGACGACGAGTCCTACAAGGACATGGTCAGTTCCACGGATGGCGTCGCGGTCGAAGTCCCGGCGGATGTGGAGCCCGGAACCTATGCCTTTACGATCACCGTAACCCCGTCCGGAAACTTTGACGGCGTCTATCAGGAGACGGTCAAGGCGCTGACGATCGTTGTCACCGAGAAGGATTCCTTCGACGTGAGCGGCGCCGCCCTCGCCCTCGAGACGCAGTTCACGGCGGATGAGGAAGTCAAGTGGGTCCGCGCCTCGTGGGATGCGGTCCCGAACGCGGAAAGCTACGACCTGCTTGTGAACGGCACGCTGGTCGAGCATACCGCGAAGACCGCGGCGACGATCCTCCCCGCCAAGATCAAGGCGGGCGACACGGTTTCCGTCGTCGCGAAGGCCCCCGGCTACAACGACGGCACGCCGGTCACGGCGGTCTACGAATACGCGCCCGCCAGACTGGCGGCCCCCGTGGTTACCTTCGCCTACGACGATGAAACCGGAGAGCTGACCGCCTCGTGGGAGGCCGTCGAAGGCGCCGCTCACTACAGTGTGGACCCGAGCGCCGACTGGGGCGGCTACAACACCACCAACAACCAGGCGCTCACAGCGGTCCGGAACATCCGGAGCGGCACGGAGGTCGACTACCCGATCACGGTCCGGGCGATGGCCAGGAGCGGTTCGGCGAAATACGCCGATTCCGACAGGACGGAAGCGGTCTTCCACTATGACCGCCCGACCCTGACGGCCGACACCGCGACCACGACGATCAACCACCTGCCCAGCGAGTATCCGGACGGCAAGACCTATACGATCAAGGTCGAGCCGGCGGGCGCGGCGATCGCAATCGCCGACAGGACCCCGTCCGTCCCGGGCATCGTGCCCAACCGGGACGGCACGATCTCCATCTACAGCACCGCCAAGGAGACCGATGTCCCGCTCATCTATGACGCGACGGCGGCGCTTGACGGCTACCAGACGCTCAACTTCCAGATCGCGGTCAACGTCCTGCCCGCGCCTCCGAAAGCCTCCGCAACCTTCCAGTACCAGCTGGGCGGCAACAGCGGCGAGTGGACGGACCTCACGGACGGGCAGACGATCACCGCAACGGAAGGGGAAGCCCTCCTGCTCTATCTCCAGTCGGACAACACCGATTTCAATCCCAAGACGATGATCAAAAAGGACGCGGGCGGCAGCGCGGACATCAACGCGGCCTCCGCGGGCGTCTACGCCCCCGGCTCCGCCCCGGCCGGCAGCGCCTCCTTCACGATCACGGTTCCGGAGAACGATCTCTTTGCCGAGACCACGCTGCACTTCACCGTGGAGATCGCGGAGAAGCCCGCGCTCGACCTCTCCGGGATGACGACGGCGTATACCTACAGCCTCAAGGGTGCGGAGTCCATCCAGTACTCGAAGGTCATCACCGATGAGGTCCAGGCGGCCTATCCGGGCGCGACCGTGGGCTTCAACGCCGACCCGAGCGCGCTGAACTACGGCCCGGCCAAACCCGTCGGCGACGAGACCTACACGGTCACCGTCTCGAATGTGGCGGGCCACAAGGAAGGCAGCTTCGAGGTCACGATCACGGTGGTCGACGACCGCGACGAGCTCTCGGTCGATGACTTCACCTTCACCCACCCCTACAAGAAGACCAGCACCGCTTATCCGGTCGCGGTCGATGGCGCGGCGGTTACCGTCACGACCACCCCGCTCCCGGCAGGCGTCAGCTGGAGGTCCGATAACAGCACCCTCTATGTGAACAGCGACGCCAAGGTCGGGGAGTACACCCTCGACGCGACGGCGAGTAAGCCCGGCATGAAGGACGCCTCCTTCCGGATCATTGTCACCGTCACGGATGAGCGGCAGGAGCTGACCATCCTGCTGGACGGCGGCGCGGTCACCGCGGACCCGGTCGAGACGCCTTACGGCGCGCGAAAGGACTTCGCGCTGTCGACGGCGGAAAGCCTGACCAGTCCGACGATCGAGCTGACGGCGACCGACGACGCCGGAAAGGTCCACTTCAGCAGCGATGGAAAAACCATCATGATCTACGAGGGCGGCGCCGAGGGCACGACCTATACGGTCCATGCGAAGATCACCCCGACCGGCGACGACGCGAGAGCCTATAAGGCCGCCGAAGCGGACATCACCTTCGTGGTGGGCGCGCCCAAGCAGATCGGGGAGGTCCCGGCGGACGTCGCGGAGACCTACTATGCCGACGAGACGGGCGAGCAGACCCTGACGCTGGATATCCCGGCGGACCTCACCCTCAAATCTCTGGCGGCAGACTTCGACAACGCGTCCGGCGGCTTTGTGATTGACCCGTCCGCAAAGACGATCCAATTCACCCCGTCCGATGTGGAGCCCGCGGTTTACGGCTTCACGGCGACGGTCGGCAAATCCGGCGGTTACGCGGATGCAACCTTCACCGTGACCATCACGGTGAACGACGCCTCCGCCCGCCCGGGAATCACCCTTAACGAGCCCACCGACATCACCGTCGACCTCAAGGGCTTCCTCGGTGAGACGAAATCCTTCACCACGGGCGAGGGGATCGCGGTGACCCTCAGCGGCGTCACGGCCAGCCCGGTCACCGACCAGATCCGTCTCGATAACGGCGGCCTGCGCATCGGCGCGGACATCGCCGAGGGCGACTACACGGTGACCGCGGCGGCCAGCGCGGCGGGCTACAAGGAGACCCCGGTCACCTTCACCGTCCACGCGAGCGACAGCACGCCCACGATCACGGTGCTCGAAAAGGACTTCACCTACGAGCGCGGCCAGGCACAGACCGGCTTCACCGTGACGACCGACCCGGCCGACGCGACGGTGACCATCACCGACGCGCACCATAACGGCCTCAACGTGAACGGCGCGGAGATCAACGTGGATGAACCCTGGCTGGGCGCCGACGGCACCTACACCTACCAGGCCACCGCGACGAAGGACGGCCACAGGACCGCAGCCTTCGAAGTGACGGTCACGGTCACCACCAAGCCGAACGAGGCGCTCACGATCGACGGGAACGCCTTCAGCGTAAAGCAGGGCGAGGGCGCGTCCTTCACCCTCGGCTTCAACGACGCGGGCGCGACGATCGAAGCGGACGGCACCGGATGGGACGAGGCGACCATGCAGGAGCCCAACCGTCCGAAGCTCAACAGGGCGGATAAGACCATCACCGTGGGCACGGACACCCCGGCCGGCACCTACACCCTGACGCTCAACGTCACCGGCGGCAGCGGCTACACCGACGGCACCTTCACGGTCACCGTCCGCGTGCAGGAGGCCAATGCGTTTGAGATCGCGGACCAGAGGATCAGCGTCGCGGTTCCCGAGGGCCAGGCCTTCGGCGGCCCGCAGGCGATCGACTTCGGAGACGCGGACACCGCCGGCATGACCTTCTTCGTGGATCCGACCAACTACGGCGACAGGATCTTCCTCGGGATGAGCGGCACCAGGGCGCTGGTCTTCCTGACGGACGACGCGCCGGAAGGCACCTTCTACTTCATGGTGACCGCACAGAAGGACGGCTTCAGTACCGAATTTGAGATCGCGCTTGAGGTTGTCCGCACGGCGGCCAACAACCTTCTGGCCTCCCCCGCCAGCTTGGAGGAGGAGCCGATTGAAGAGGCCCCGCCCGCGGAGGAGGAGCCGAAGCCGGACGGTGGGCAGTCCACGGAGGGCCAGACTCCCGACGGCGAGACCCCTGACACGGAAACCCCCGATGGGGAACAGGTTCCCGGCAAGGAACAGGGCACCGACGTCCAGCAGCCTCCGAAGGAGCAGGACGCCGGGCAGGATCAGTCCGGGACTGAACCGGGCGGCGATGGGACGGGGAGCGAAAGCAAGCCCGAGGTCGCCCCGCCTCCGGCCAAGTCAGAGGAAACTCCCGCCGAAAGCGGCGGAACGACCGAATAACGCCGGGCCAGGCGGTTTGAATCTTCAGGGAGCCGGGGAGGGGGCCCGCCCCCTCCCCGTCCCCAAGTAAAAGGGAGGTATCCCCATGGGAAAAAAGATTTTGGCAATGCTGCTGGCGGCCGCCCTGGCCGTGGCGTTTGCGGTCCCGTCGGCCGCGGTTTCTGGCAAGGTCGCCGGCGGCGCGGACGGAACCGTCAAAACGGTCGACACCCGGCAGACGATTGACACGGCGGACATCACCTACCAGAATATGCGTGTGGAAAACAACCTCACGATCTCCGAGGAGGTCGGCCGCGGCACGGTGACCCTGAAAAATGTCGAGATCACCGGGACCCTGCTCATCAGGAGCGGCGGCACTGTGGTTCTGGACGGCGTCACCTGCCCCAATGTGACCATCCAGAACCCCAAATACAAACCCACCGTCATTGCAACCGGCTCCACCTCCATCGACACCACCTACCTCAAGGGCAACTGCGTCATTGAGGAACGGGACCTGTCGGCGGACGGGGAAGGCTACATCGACGTGATCTACAGCCCCAACGTCAACTACGAGCTGACCAACGTGTCGCTCGAGCGGATGACCAAGGGCGTCAACGCGCCGGCTTCCGGCAGGAGCTTTGCCGGCAGCTCGAGCGGTTCCGGCGGCGGTTCGGGCGGCTCCTCCACCTTACCGTCCGCGGGAGGCAGCGTGGGCGACCTGGTCGAAAACAAAGGCTGACAGCAAAAATCCCCCGTTTCGGCGGGGGATTTTTGCCGCCCTGATGATCAGAAACTGATCAATTCTGATTGAAATTACAAATCTTGACCGCGTTTGTGCAAAAGCGCCGCCGCGCATGGCTTTCCCGCCGCGGGCTTGCTACAATAGAAACAGGAATGACCGAAAGGGAAAGGAGGCGGGCGCATGGCGTATGAGCGGGCGGAATCTCCGGAAAAGCAGCGAATCATCCAGGAACTGGTGCCGGGCAAGCAGGTGACGCTGGCGCATGTGATCGCCAGCCCGGACAGGATCATCTACCAGAAGCTGGGGCTCGATCCCGAGGCCGATTACCGGCAGGCGGCGATCGGCATCCTGAGCATGTCCCCGGCGGAAATCGCCGTGATCGCGGGCGACCTCGCGCTCAAGACGGCGAGCGTCGAGATGGGGTTCATCGACCGCTTCAGCGGCACGCTGATCTTCACCGGCCTCATCTCCGATGTGGAGGCGGCCATCCACAGCATCCTCGCCTACCTGGAGGGGACGCTGGGGTTCACCGTCTGCGCGGTGACCCGGACGTGACGGAATGAAAAAGATCATCCTGATGGGACGCAGCGAATGCGGCAAGACGACCCTCTCCCAGGCGCTGCGGGGCGGTGAGATCGCCTACCGGAAGACCCAGTATATCAACCACTACGACGTGGTGATCGACACGCCGGGCGAGTACGCCGAGACGGCCTCGCTCGGCCGCGCGCTGGCGCTCTACGCCTACGAGGCCGACGTGGTCGGCCTGCTCTGCGGCGCGACCGAGCCCTACTGCCTCTTTCCGCCCTGCGTCGCGGCGGCCTGCACGCGGCCGGTGATCGGCATCGTGACCCGCATCGACGAGCCGGGCGCCAACCCCGGCCGCGCCCAGCGGTGGCTTGAACTCGCGGGCTGCCGCCCGGTTTTCCGGGTGAGCGCCTATTCGGGGGAGGGCATCTGGCGGATTCTAAGCTACCTGAAGGAGCCGGGGGACCGTCTGCCGTGGGAGAACGCCGAGGAGGCGGAACGCCCGCGCACCGTCCTTTCGGACAAATACGGGGAGACGGGGCGAAAACGCCCCTGAGATCCGGAAGCTTTGCTTCCGGATTTTTTTATGCACTATCCACATGCGGAGGGTTGTGGTATCATGAAGGCTGAGGGCGCGCCGGAGTTGTAAGATTTCCGTAAGAAACGCGTCCATTTTTTTGTAAGGAAACCGCATTAGGATAGAGACAGGCCTAAGGGGGAGATCAGATGAACGAATGCGTGCTGGTGGTCGACGACGACCGGGAGATCGTGCAGGCGATCGCGCTGCTGCTCGAAAAGGAGGGCTACCGCGTGCTGCGTGCCTACGACGGGATGGAGGCGCTCGAACAGGCGATGGACCGTTCGGTGCGGCTGATGATCATCGACGTGATGATGCCGAGGCTCGACGGGCTGTCGGCGGTGATGAAGCTGCGGGAGCGGCGCAACCTGCCGATCATCGTGCTCAGCGCCAAGAGCGAGGACACCGACAAGGTGCTCGGACTCTCGATGGGGGCGGACGACTACGTCACCAAGCCCTTCAACCCACAGGAGCTGGTGGCGCGGGTGCGCAGCCACCTGCGGCGGTACACGAGCCTGGGGGACATCAACGCGCCCGGGACGGGGGACGAGATCCACAACGGGCGGCTCAGCTACAGCCCGGAGGAACGCGTCCTGCGCGCGGACGGCGACCCGGTCAAGCTGACGGCCACTGAGACGAAGATCGTCGACCTGCTCATGCGCAACCTGGGGCGCATCTTTCCCGCCGAGGAGATCTACCGGCGGGTGTGGGAGGAGGACGCCTTCGCCGCCGAAAACACGGTGATGGTGCACATCCGGCGCATCCGGGAGAAGATCGAGCTCAACCCGAAGGAACCAGAATACTTAAAGGTGGTATGGGGAATTGGATACAAGATCGAAAAAGTGGAGGGCGGCCGTTAGCTTTACGGCCTTTTTCCTGGGGATCAGCCTGCTTCTGACGAGCGTGCCGGAGGCGCTTTCCCTCCTGACGGGCGGCTCGTGGAAGCGCACGTCGGTTGCGGACGCCTTCCAGGAGGACTACCAGAATACGCGGGCGTTCCGCGACGCGGTCGCAAGCTACCTCGAGGATTTTCTGACGATGGCCGTCGGCGGAAACGCGAACTACTCCGAATACAGCGTCTCCTACAACGGCGAAATCACCTCCGCGGTCATGGAGGCGGCCGAGGTCGCCGACGCGATCGGCGAGTACGGCTCGGGCGGCTACCACGGCTGGGACGACGGCTACGATTTCAGCGTCACCATCTCGCCGCCGTCGAGCTACGGCTCGTCCGCGCAGGCGGCGCACGACTACTTCAAGGAGGACAAGAACGTCCTCTACGACATCCGCTACGACGGCGAGCAGAAGTATACCAACGCCGAGGGCACGGGGCTGGACGGCCCGAACCTCAAGCTGCCCGAGGGCTACAATTTTCTGCTCTGGTTCGACGGGAGCAAGGTGCGCGTCGTCAAGGACGGCAGGGAGCTCGACATCTACGGCGACGGCTACTACCGCGAGGGGAAGGACTGGTACGTCCCCGGGTATAAAAACTTCACGGTGGACGAGGACGCCGCCCGCGCGAGCGTGGTGATCGCGGCGGCGAAGAGCCCGATGCTCTACGTGCGCGGCAGCTACGGGAACAGCTCGGCCGAGCGGCAGAACAACCGCCTCTACTGGCTCGAGCAGAACCTGAAGGAGAGGCGGGACCGCTACACCGGCATGGCCGCCTCCTGCGCGGCCGGCGTCCTGCTGCTGGCCGTCTGGTTCCTGCTGCGCGGGGACAAGCGCCGCGCCGACGCGGCGATCGCACGGGTGACGGGGCGCGTGTGGTACGAGGGCAAGCTCCTGCTCCTGCTGGCGGCGCTGGCGGTCTTCCTGGCCGGCCCGCAGGACGCCCTGCGGGAGATCACCTATATGGTCCGGGAGGAATATCTCGACCCGTGGATCTTCACCTACTACGCGCAGGAGCTCTCCCGCAGCGGGTTCTCCCTGCTGGTGATCTTCTGGTCGGCCTACCTGCTGATCAACGACTGGAGGCACAACCCAAAGCCCTGGAAGCACAGCCTCACCGGGAAGTTCTGCGCGGCGGCGCGCGCCTCCGATCTGAAGCTGCCCCTCCAGCGGCGGATGGTGCGCCGGTTCGGCGCGGTGCTGATCGCGGCCGCGGCCTTCGCGGCGTCGACGCTCCTGCTCTACGCGGGCTTCCGCGTCTATAACCGCGACTCCCTCTTCGCGTTCCTGCTGCTGGCGGGGCTGCTGGCGCTGCTGCTCTGGATGCTCTACCGCTTCGCGCGGGGCAACCGGGAGACCGCCCGGGACATCGGCGCGCTGGTCGGGCAGATCGCCGCCGTGCACGCGGGCGGGCTCACGATGCCGCTCGACCTGCCGGAGGACGCGGACCTCGCGGCGGCGGCGAAGGACCTCAACGACATCCAGCGCGGGATGAACGAGGCGCTCGAGGAGCGGATGCGCAGCGAGCGGATGAAGGTGGAGCTGATTGCGAACGTCTCCCACGACATCAAGACGCCGCTCACCTCGATCATCAGCTATGTGGAGCTTTTGGGGCAGGAGGAGGACCTCCCCGAGCATGTGAAGGACTATATCCGCATCCTCGAGAGCAAGTCGCAGCGGCTCAAGACGATGGTGCAGGATGTGTTCGAGGTGAGCAAGGCGGCCTCCGGGCAGCTCCCGGTGACGCTCGAGACCCTCGACCTGGGCAAGCTGCTGCGTCAGACGCTGGCCGACATGGCCGAGCAGATCGGCCGCAGCACGGTGACGGTGCGGGCGGAGATCCCCGAGGAGCCGGTGATGATTACGGCGGACGGCCAGCGGCTCTACCGCGTCTTCCAGAACCTCGTGCAGAACGCGCTGCAATATTCGCTGGACGGCTCGCGGGTGCACGTCAGCCTCGCGGCGGACGGGACCACGGCGGTCGCGAGCGTCAAAAACACCTCCCGCGAGGAGATCGCGAGGAATAAGGACTTCACCGAGCGGTTCGTGCGGGGGGACGACGCCCGCACCGACGGCGGCAGCGGGCTGGGGCTTTCGATCGCGCGCACCTTTACCGAGGCGTGCGGCGGGCGCTTCTCGGTGGAGACGATCGCGGACCTCTTTGTCGTGACGGTTGAATTCGCCCGGCAGGCGGCGGAACAGGCGGAACAGGCGGAGGACTGACTTCGGGAAATCTCCTTTCCAACAGGAGGGGGCGCGCGGAACATACCGCGCGCCCCCACTTTTCGTAATAAACGGGGTAACCGATAGCGGGCCGGTTGAGCACGCCCAAAAAAGGAGGAAAAAAGAAATTAAAAGGT
>NZ_JAPJQF010000043.1:13017-22929 GCF_030825285.1 Anaerotruncus massiliensis (ex Togo et al. 2026) | reverse complement strand
GCTCCCCACGGGTACACCAGCTGAAGGCTCAATTCAGGTTGCGGGCGCTCCCAACAACGCACACCGGATGGCTCGCCGGGGACGCACGGCGGAAAACAACGCCCGTTCCGGGCGTTCGCGCGCTCTGCGTGCGTGCGCGGCGAAGCCGCGCAGTTTTCCGCCTCCCCGTGGGCGCTGCGCGCCATGCAAAAGCGGACGTGCCTCCCCAAACGCACTCCCAATACGGTACCGGAGACTCCCGGGCAGAGGCATTGCGCCTGCGGCGCGGCGGCGGGCGGGATGCTGTAAGCCCGTTCGCTGATCCGTGGACGGGGCGCCGCCGACTTTGGCCGAAGGCCAACCGGAGGCGGCGTTGGGGTCGCAGGGGCGAAGCCCCTCGTGCCCTTCTTTGGTTCCTTTCTTGGGCACGCAAGAAAGGAACTCGCTGTCGGTCGACTACCGACAAGCTCCGCCGCTCGATGAGCGGCAAATCTAAGACCGCCGTCGGCCGACCACCGACATACTCCTCCGCTCCCCGAGCGGCAAAATTAATCGATCACTTTGGCATAGAGGAGGCGGTCGTCGGGACCAACCTCCTCGTTGGAATTCGGGTGCGCGAGGGTGAGGTTGCCGTCGGCGTGCAGCAGGCCGAAAAGCCCCTGCTTGGCGTTGTTGCGCAGGACGAGCTCGCCGAGGGTAAGCCCGATCTCCTTGGCGTCGGGTTCGTCCGCATCGAAGGAGACGGTCGCGGAGTCGAGATAGACGTTCTTGACCTGGTCGCGGCCGGTGAGCATCGAATAGATCGCGTCAACCGAGATGTTGGTGGGGCAGACGGTGTGCAGCCCGAAGTGGGAGAAGACGTTGCCGCGCCGGGGGTCGTAGACGCGCGCAAGCACGCGGGGAACTTTAAAAATTTCGCTCGCGAGCTGGCAGACCATGACGTTCATATTGTCGTCGTCGGTGACGGCGGCAAGCGCGTCGCAGTTTTCGATGCCGCCGCGCCGCAAAACGTCCTGGTCGATGGGCACGCCGGTGACGTTGTAACCGGAAAAGTCGTCCGCGAGGGAGGAAAAATGCGCGGGATTCTGGTCAATGACCGCGACGTCGTGGCCCATGCGGGAGAGCACGTTGGAGAGCTGCGACCCGACCTTGCCGCATCCGACGATCAGAATATTCATAAAGGAACGCTCCTTTTCCGCTCAGAGTGATGGTAAGGCCAGTATACACCTTTTCGCACCGGAAGGAAAGGGAAAGCGGCCGAATGCCCCGAAAATCCGGGAAAAACGGGCGGGAACGGTTGACGAATCGGGAAACCATGCTATACTGAACAGGTGACAAACAACAGACAATATTTTTGTAAGATTTGTTAGGTGGTTTCAGATGATTACAGTCAGCAATGTCAGCCTGACGTTCGGCGGGACCAAGCTCTTTGCGAACGCGGACCTCAAGTTTCTGCCGGGCAACTGCTACGGCATCATCGGCGCGAACGGCGCCGGCAAATCCACTTTCCTGCGCATCCTTTCGGGGGAGCTCGAGCCGACCACCGGCGAGATCGCCATCCAGAAGGGCTGCCGCATGTCGGTGCTCAAGCAGGATCAATTCCAGTATGACCAGTATCCGGTCATCGATACCGTGATCATGGGCAACGCCCACCTCTATGAGGTCATGAAGGAGAAGGACGCCCTCTATGAGAAGCCCGACTTCTCGGAGGAGGACGGCGCGCGCGCCGCCGAGCTCGAGGGGGAGTTCGCCGAGATGAACGGCTGGGACGCCGAGACCGATTCCGGCCGCATCCTGTCGGGCCTGGGCATTTCGCCCGACATGTACGGCCTGCCCATGGGGGAATTAAAGGGCGGCGACAAGGTCAAGGTCCTGCTCGCGCAGGCGCTCTTCGGCCAGCCGGACATCCTCCTGCTCGACGAGCCCACCAACAACCTCGACATCAAATCGATCGACTGGCTGGAGGATTTCCTGCTCGATTTCCCCGGCACGCTGATCGTCGTGTCGCATGACCGGCACTTCCTCAATACCGTCTGCACCCACATCGTCGACATCGATTTCAACAAGGTGCGGATGTATGTGGGCAACTACGATTTCTGGTATGAGTCGAGCAAGCTGATGCAGCAGATCATGAAGGACCAGAACAAGCGCCGCGAGGACCAGATCAAGGATTTGCAGAGCTTCATCCAGCGGTTCTCGGCCAACAAATCCAAATCCAAGCAGGCCACCTCCCGCCGCAAGCTGCTCGACAAGCTGACCGTCGACGAAATGCCCGCCTCCTCCCGCCGTTACCCGTGGGTCAACTTCAAGCCCGACCGCGAGGCGGGCAAGGATATCCTCGAGGTGAGGGACCTCTCCAAGACAATCGACGGGGTCAAGGTGCTCGACCGGGTGAGCTTTGTCGTCAACAAAGGGGACAAGATCGCCTTTGTCGGGGAAAATGAGCAGGGCCAGACCGCCCTGCTGCGCATCCTGATGGAGGAGCTCGAGCCGGACGAGGGCAGCTTCAAATGGGGCCAGACCACCTCGCAGGCCTATTTCCCCAAGGACAACTCCGCCTTCTTCGACGGATGCGACCTCAATATGCTCCAGTGGTTCGCGCAGTTCTCCCCTGACGACAAGGAGACCTTTATGCGCGGCTTCCTCGGGCGGATGCTCTTTTCGGGCGACGACGTCTACAAGCCCGTCAAGGTGCTGTCGGGCGGCGAAAAAGTGCGCTGCATGCTCTCCCGCATGATGCTCACCGGCGCGAACGTCCTGCTGCTCGACCAGCCCACCAACCACCTCGACCTCGAGTCGATCACGGCGGTCAACAACGGACTTGCCGACTATCCCGGAAACCTGCTCTTTACCTCGCAGGACCACCAGTTCATCGAGACGATCGCCAACCGGATCATCGAGATCCACATGGACGGCACGATCACCGACCGGATGGGCTCCTACGACGAATACCGCGAGTGGAAGGCCGCGCAGGGCTGAATCCGCCGCAAAGCCGGACACAGACGCCCCCGGGGCCGCCATCGGCGGTCCCGGGGGTTTTCGCGCGGAGGAAGGCGCGGGCGCGGGCTTGCGCCGCCCCCATGGGACGGCGGGCGGTTCCGCCGCCTCGCGGCGGCCCGCTCCCGCGCTTCGCGCGGGCAAGCCCGCCCCGCGCGCCGCTTTCTTTCGTGAAGAAAGCGGCGCAGAGAAGCGTTCGCCGAAGGGCCCCGTCCTCGAAAAGCCCCGGCGTTCCGCCAGGAACGCCGGGGATTTTCTCACCCGCCGCCTTTTTGAAAAGGCGGGCGAAAGGTTTAAGCATTGAACACGGACAGCGTCTACGGCGTGGGGCGGCGGCCAGCCTGATAAAAGTTCTTTGCCAAGGCTTTCTTTCAAGAAAGCCTTACAAGAAAGCCGTAACGCTCGTCCGGAACTTCTAATCCGTGGGCGAGTTGGGCTCGACGACGGGTTCTGCGGCGGAGGGATCGGGCTTTTTGGAGATCACGCCCGCGAGAACCATCGAGGCTTTGGCTGAGGCGGGGCCGATCATCTCATAGAGCACCGCGGAGGAGAGGATGATGGTCGAGAGCAGGGTGCCCATCTCGGGCGGGAGCATCCGCTGGCCGAGCACGGCGAGGCCGATCGATACCCCGGCCTGCGGGATGAGCGCGAGGCCGAGATAGTTGCGGGTGGCGGCGTCGCATTTGGCCGCCGCCGCGCCGAGGAAGGCGCCCGCGTATTTGCCCGCGATGCGCACGATGAAGTAGCCCACGCCGATGATGCCCGCGCCCGCCAGCGCGGGCACGTTGAGCCGCATGCCCGAGAGCACGAAGAAGAGGAGCAGCACGGGCGGCGCGAAGGCGTTGAGCTGCTTAAAGAGCTTTTTGCTGCCGCTGATGTTGCAGTAGGCGGTGCCGCAGGCCATGCAGGAGAGCAGCGGGGAGACGTCGAAGAGGGTGCACACCCCCGACACGCCGAGGATGATCGCCACGACGAGCACCAGCCGGTGGTCCTGCGAGCGGCCCTCGGTGATGAGCCGGTTGAGGAGCCAGCCGCCCAGGACGCCCACCGCGAGCGCCGCGAGGTTGAGGAAGAGCGGGCGCAGCACGAGGCCGAAGTCCATGGCGCGGCTGTCGTTGAGGTTCTGCACGACGACGGTGCAGACGCTGAAGGCGATGAGGGAGACGGCGTCGTCGAGCGCGACCACCTGGAGAATGATGTTGACGAACGGCCCCTTCGCATGGTACTGCCGGATGGTCATGATGGTGGAGGCGGGCGCGGTGGCGCAGCCGATCGCGCCGAGCAGCAGCGAGAAGGGCACCGGCAGGCGGAAGATAAAGATCATCGTGAGGGTGACGGCGGCGGCCGCGACGAGCGATTCCGCGAGGGTGATGGCGATGACCTTGGCCCCGCTCTTTTTGAGGGCGGAGAGCTTGAAGTAGCGCCCCACGCCGAAGGCGATGAAGGCGAGCGCCACGTCGTTGACGAAGTCCATGTGCCGGATGACGGAGACCGGGATCAGCCGGAGCGCCCAGGGGCCGATCAGGATGCCCGCGAGGATGTAGCCGGTGACGTTGGGCAATCGCAGCCGTTTGGTAAGACGCGTGACAAAAAAGCCCGCGAACAGCATGAGCGCCAGCGAGAGAACGATCTCGGCGGCGGTGCTGACCTGTTCCACCCGTTCGAGCATGGAAAGCCCCCCTTTTGCGCAGGGATGCCCCTGTTTTTTGGTAGACCCATTGTAGCGCAAACCGCAGCCGAATGCAACAGTTTACACAAAAATAAAAACGATTGTCCCGGTCCCTTATGGGGAACATGAACAATCGTTTTGATTATGCGGGCACGATTGGGTCGGCCTTCCCATCGGGCGCCAGCCGGTAGATCTCCCAGCAGCCGCGCTCGCCGGGAAGCTCCTCCATCGCCGCGCGCACGCCCGCCGCGTCCCCGGGCGGGAAGCGCAGCGAGATGCCGCAGGAGGCGGAAACGGCGCGCGGCGTGGGCATCACCGTGACGGGGAACCGCCCCGTGAGATGCTTTTCCGCGCGCATCGCGCTGTGCGTGGAGGAAAAGACGATCACACAGCAGTCCATCAGAGGGAGACGACCTTTCCGGCGCGCTTCATCCGCTCGACGATGTCGTACATGTTGCTCACGGTCCCGACCTGGAGCTTGTCGGCGATCCCGTAGAAGTTGAGGCAGGTCCCGCAGACGAGGACGTCCACGCCTTTGCCGGCAAGCTCGCACAGGTGCCCGGCGACCTGGTCGTTGAGGGTGGGCAGCTTGACCCCGCCGTTCATGAAGAGCACCGCCTCCGGCAGGTCGTCCGACTGAGAGAGGGTGTAGAAAAACATCTTCATGAGCGAGCCGCCCAGCTCGGGGTCGCCCTCGCCCACCGTCTCCCGGCCGACGAAGACCGCCCACGAGCGGTCCGCGGGTCCGGCGTCCCGCGCGTCCGCGCCGGACGGGCCGGCCTGCTCGCAGGGGGCCTTGGTGAAGTCGATCGAAAAGACACCGTCCGCGCTCTGCACTGTGGTGCGGTAGCCCTGGCTGTCCGCCAGCCGCTGGAGATTCTCCACCGCCGTCGCGTTATCAGCCTCGACGGTAAATTCCGCCGCGCCCCCGTCGATCTCCTTTTTTGCCAGCACCACCGGAATGGGGCAGAGCTTGCCCTTCGCGTCCACCAGAATACCCATGATAAAGACCTCCTGTCCGTTCGTTCAGATTCTGTTCCTATTGTACCCCGCCGGCGGGAATTTTTCAAGCCGCGCAAGGCGCCCGGCGGGGCGGAAAACCGCCGAAGCTCCCCGCAGGAAAGGGAGTTCTTGTCGAAAATGTAATTGGCAGGATTCGGTAAATGTGCTATACTGACTTAATAGGGATTTTCAGACGGAGCGATCCGGATGCGCGGATCGCCATGACGGACCCCGCGAGAGAGGGCGTTGACAGATGGCTCAGGGGAAACTTGAAAAACGGTGCAGCAGCCGGCTGTGCAGGTGCGTCCTGTCCCTTGCGGGCGGGACGACGGTGCGCTATGCCGACGAGGGCTTTTTTGATATGGCGGGATTCCCGCGGGAGTATCTCGAGACCTCCTGCGGGGGCTCGCTGAAAACGGCGTCCCCACAGTTGTACGGACAGATCTGCGCGATGCGGGAGCAGCCGGACAATCCGGGCCGGGGAGAGGCCGAGTTCCGCTACCAGCGCGCGGACGGCACCGAGCTGTGGCTCTACCTCAACGGCGGCCTGGCGGAGCTGGAGGGGGAGCGGAGGCTCGAATGCCTCTTCCTCGACGTCACCGAGCTGGTGGTCGCCAGGACCCGCCTGGAGAACATCACCAACACGATCCCCGGCGGGGTCGTGCAGCTTTCATTCGGTGAAGACTGGCGCATCCTCTACGCGAACGACGGGTTCTACCGCCTGAACGGCTACACCCGCCAGGAGTACCGGGCGCTCGCGGGGGACCTCTTCATCCGCCTGATGCACCCGGACGACGAAGCCGTCTTTGAAACGGCGGTCCGGGAGATGATCGGGACCCGGCAGACCGGGGTGGCGGACTACCGCGTCCGCCAGAAGGACGGGAGCTGGCGCTGGAGGGTCGCCTACGGAAAGATGATCGGCAGCACCGAGGAGGGCGTGCCGGTCATCCAGTGCGTGATCCTGGACAACGAGGAAAAACGGCAGCTCGAGCAAAAGCTCGAGCTGGAAAACGAGCGCTACCAGGCGGTGGCGCAGATGTCCGACGGGGTGCTGTGGGAGTATAGCGCCGCGGAGGACGTGGCGATCGTCCCCTACAGCGTGCGCAGCGTGCTGGTCGACCAGATGCGCACGCCCGGGTTTTCGGACAGCGCCTACGCGCAGGGCACGGTCCACCCGGAGGACCTCCCCCGGCTGGAGCAGTTCCGAAGGGAGCTGCGGGAGGGAAAGCCGCACATTCTCTTCGAGTTCCGGGCGCGGCAGCCGGGCGGCGGGGAATACCGCTGGCACCGGGCGGAGGGGGTCACCCTCTGCGACGCCGACGGCCGCCCGGCGCGGACGGTCGGGCGCACGGCGGACATCGACCGGGAAAAGCGGGAGCGCCTGCGCCTGCGGGACGCCGCCGAGCGCGACCCGATGACGGGGCTTTACAACCGCTCGGTCGTCCAGCGCCTGATCGACGAGCGGTTCGAGCAGGACCCGCCCGTGCGGACCGGCAGCCTCTTTGTGGTGGACATCGACAATTTCAAGGCGGTCAACGACCGCCTCGGGCACCTCTTCGGGGACGTCCTGCTCACCAACATCGCCAAGGCGATGCGGGAGACGGTGCGTCCGGGGGACATCCTCGGGCGGATCGGCGGGGACGAATTCGTCGTGTTCCTGCCGGGCGCCTCCCGCGCGGAGGGGGAGCGGGTCGCCGGCGAGCTGGTCGCGCGTGTCTCGCGCATCTACGCGGGCGAGTTCACCGACCTGCAAATCACGGCGAGCGTCGGCGTCGCGGACTGCCCCCGGTGCGGCGATCATTACGTGGAGCTCTTCCGCAAGGCGGACCGCGCGCTCTACCGCGCCAAAAGGCACGGCAAGGACCGCGCCGAGGCCTATGAGCCGGACGGCCGCGGCGCGGACGGGGAGGAGAGCCTGCTCAACCTCTACGAGATGGACCGCCCCGAGGTGCGCTGGCAGGACGGCGAGATGGAGAGCATGCTCGACCTCTTTCCGCGCATCCTGAGCTCCAGCAAGGACATCGACAGCGCGATCTACCTGATGCTCGACCGCATCGGGGAATACTGCCGCGCCGCCGACGTTGGCATCCTGGAACGCACCCCCAAGGGGGACCGCCTGCAGGCCACCTACCTGTGGAAGCAGGGGACCGGGCGGGTGCCGATCAGCTCGGAGGAGGCCTTCTCCTTCTCCCAGTGGCCCGGCTACCTCCAGCGGTTTGAGGAGGGGGTCTACACAGAGCCGGACGGGACCATGCTGCCGGGCTGCGTGCGCCCGGACCGGCGCTGCGCGCTGCTCCAGTGCGGCATTTACGACGAGGGGGCGTTCAGCGGCTGCGTGGTCGTCTGCGACCGCGGCGGCAGGCACGACTGGACCCGGCAGGAGATCGCGCTCACGCTGGGGTTCGCGCGGGCGGTCACCCCCTACATCCTCAAGCGGCGCACCGCCGCCGAGGCGCAGTACCGGCTTGACCGCGCCCTCAACTTCGACGAGCTCACCGGGCTGCTCTCACTGGGCAGCTTCAAGGAGCGCGCCGCCGCCTATCTGGCGGCCTCCCCGCGGTCCCGGTGCGCCATCATCTACTCCGACATCGTCAACTTCAAATACATCAACGACGCCTACGGCTTCACCACCGGCGACGAGGTGCTGCGCGACTTTGCCCGCGCGATCACCGAGCGGGGCGGCGCGGTCTGCTCCGCCCGCCTGGGCAACGACAGCTTTATCTCCCTCACCCGGTACGAGTCGCTCGACCAGCTCGAAAAGCACATCTCCCGCATCGACCAGGAGTTCAATGCCGGCGTCCGGGAGAAGCTGCCGGGCAGCAACGTCATGGTCGCGTCGGGGGTCTGCCCCCTCTCGCTCACGCAGGGGGACCTCGTGGAGGCGATCGACAACGCCAACATCGCGCGCAAAAGCATCAAGGGCTTCCACAAGGGGGGCTGCGCGATCTTCGAGGAGGGGATGAAGCGCCGCCTCTCCGCCGAGGCGCAGATGGCCAACCGGATGGAGTACGCGCTGGAAAACCGGGAGTTCGTCGTCTATCTCCAGCCCAAGGTGGCCCTGCGGGACGGGCGGATGGTCGGCGCGGAGGCGCTGGTGCGCTGGCGGCGGCAGGACGGGAGCATCATCCCGCCCGACGAGTTCATCCCCTTCTTCGAACGCAACGGCTTCGTCACCCGCATCGACCTCTACGTGCTCGACCGGGTGCTCGAGCGGATGAGCGTGTGGAAGGCCGCGGGCAAGCGGCTGGTGCCGCTGTCGGTCAACATCTCCCGCATCCACGGGGACAGCCCCAACCAGGCGGAAAAGATCCTCGAGCTCACCCGGCGGTGGGGGATCGAGCCCGCGATGATCGAGTTCGAGCTCACCGAGACCGCCCTCTTCCAGAACGCGGGGCGGGTGCGCTCCCTGCTGGAAAAGCTGATGGAGATGGGCTTCGGCGTGTCGATCGACGATTTCGG
This sequence comes from Anaerotruncus massiliensis (ex Togo et al. 2026), assembly GCF_030825285.1. Classification (NCBI taxonomy): domain Bacteria; kingdom Bacillati; phylum Bacillota; class Clostridia; order Eubacteriales; family Oscillospiraceae; genus Anaerotruncus; species Anaerotruncus massiliensis (ex Togo et al. 2026). Next base: position 13,823 of record NZ_JAPJQF010000043.1, on the reverse strand, counting down.
CGCGGGGTATTCCTCCCTCAACGTGCTGCCCTCCATCCCGGCGAACATCCTCAAGCTCGACAAGGGCTTTTTGCAGGGCCGGGGCTTCAACGAGCGCAACCGCACGCTGGTGCGGCATATGATCTCGATGGCGGTCGACCTCAACTTCCGGGTCATCTGCGAGGGGGTCGAGACGGCGCAGGACGTCGAGTTCCTGCGCGCGGTGGGCTGCGACATGGCGCAGGGCTACTATTTCGCCAGGCCGATGCCGATCGATGAATTTGAAGAGCGCTGGATGGAGTGACCGTCCGGTGTGAAAGAGAGGGGGAACGCCCGTTGGAGATCACGGAGACGCCGCTTTTCGCGGGTTTTTCCGGGGAGGAGACCCGCCACCTGCTCGGCTGCATCGGCGCGCGGGAGCGGGCGTGCCCGCCCGGGGAGCCGCTGCTGCCGCCGGGGGAGAGCCGCCCGCACGCGGGCGTCCTGCTCGAGGGCGGCGCGGCGGGCAAAGATGCGTGCGCAAACCTTGCGCCGGGGGATTTTTTCCTCGCGGAAGGGCCTGCGCGGCCGGCGGCGGGGCCTGACGGGGCACGCGCGGTGATCTTCCGGGTCGACCGGGCGCGCGCCGTCTGCGGGGCCTCCTGCCCCTACCACAGGGTGATGGCGGAACGGTTCGACCGGCTCGCGCGGGCATGGAGCGCGGCCGGATAGAAGACGGGAAAACCGGGGCGGGGGGGGTTGGCCCCCCCCCCCCGGTGTGGGATTAACAATGGGTACCCCCACGAAAGGAAGCGGTGGGGGTTGGAAAGGGTTAACCGGCGGCGGTT
>NZ_JAPJQF010000043.1:5388-13007 GCF_030825285.1 Anaerotruncus massiliensis (ex Togo et al. 2026) | reverse complement strand
GGATCCACGACGGGAAAACGGGGGCGGGGGGCTGGGCCCGCCGCCCCGGTTTGTGCTATACTCTAGGGGAACCCACAGGAAAGGAAGCGGTGCGCTTTGCAACTGGAGACCGGGCGGCTTTTGCTGCTGCCGCTGCGCGCGGAGCAGCTGGAGCAGTGGACGGAGGACGTGCCCGCCCTTGAACGGGCGCTCGGGTGCGTCTACGAGGGGGAGCCGATGACGGAGGAGCCCCTCCGGGGGATCGTGCGCGGGCAGCTGGAGGCCGTCCGGCGGGACGGGTGCAACTGGCTGTGGCACACCTTCTGGCTGGTGGTGCGCCGGGAAGATCGGGTGGTGGTCGGCTCGGCGGACTTCAAGGCGCCGCCCGACGGGACCGGCACGGTCGAACTCGGCTACGGGCTGGGGGAGGCCCACCGGGGCCGCGGTTATATGACCGAGGCGGCGGAGGCGCTCTGCGGCTGGGCGCTCTCCCGGCCGGGGGTAAACCGGGTGACCGCCGAGACGGAGCCGGACAACGCCGCCTCCCAGCGGGTGCTTGGACGGTGCGGGTTTTCCCGCTTCCGGGAGCTGCCCGGCTCCGTCTGGTGGGAGCTTCCCGGCGGCGGGGGTGCGCGCGGATGAAATGGCTTTCCCACCTGCGCACAATCAACCACCACAAGCTCCTGGTGATGAAGCACTGCTTCCGGGTGGGGCTCTACCGGCAGGGGCTGCTGCACGACCTCTCCAAATATTCGCCGGTGGAGTTTTCCGCCGGGGCAAAATACTACCAGGGGGACCGCAGCCCCAACGAGATCGAGCGGAAGGAGCGCGGCTACAGCGCGGCATGGCTGCACCACAAGGGCCGCAACAAGCACCACCTCGAATACTGGATCGATTACGATCCCGGCCCGGGCCACCGGATGACGGGCATGGAGATGCCGGTCAACTATGTGGCGGAGATGTTCTGCGACCGGGTCGCGGCCAGCAAGACCTACCGGGGCAAGGCGTACCGGGACAGCGACCCGCTGGACTACTACCTGGCCAGCCGGGACCACTACCTGATCCACCCCAACACCCGCGCGCTGCTCGAACGCCTGCTCGGGATGCTCGCGGAGGAGGGGGAGGACCGCACCTTCGCCTACATCCGCCGGGAGGTCCTGGGGCGCCGGTAGCGGGCGCGCACACGATTGGAAGGGGCAGACCGCCCCATGGAAGAGAAGGAGGCAAGGCTATGGAACTGATGGAAGCGATCCGGGCCCGCAGGAGTTACCGGGGGCCATTCGCGCCCACGCCCATCCCGCGGGAGGATCTGCGGGAGCTGCTGGAGGCGGGGGTGCTCGCCCCGTCGGGATGCAACCTGCAGACGACGCGCCTGATCGGCGTCGACGACCCCGCGCTGGTGAAAAAGCTCGCGGAGATCTACGGGAAAAGCTGGGCGCTGACCGCGCCCGCCGCGATCCTGCTCGTCACCAGGGAGACCCCCTCGCCGAGCGGGGTGTCCTACCACGTGCACGACTATTCGGCGGCGGCGGAAAACATCCTGCTGGCGATCGCCGCGAAGGGCTACGCCTCGGTGTGGATCGAGGGGCAAATCCGCGGCGGCCCCGACCGCGAGATGGGCCGCCTGCTCGGCGTGCCGGACGACATGACCGTCGCGGTCTACCTGCCGGTCGGGATTCCCGCCGGGGAGACCCCCGCCGCGAAAAAGCAGCCCTTTGGGGAGCGCGCGTGGTTCAACGGCTACGGGAAATAGGCGGAGCTTCCAAAAGATCGGGTTCCGTGCGGCAGCGCCGCACGGAACCCGCTTTCGTTCACGAAAAATTCATATTTCCGGCCCACCAGCAAACAGAGGGTTGAACTCCAAATGATAAAATAACGCCAAGGAAAATATTTCCGCGGCGGAGACAAAAACGCCGCCCTTACAGGCGGCGTTTTTGTTGGAGAGTCTTTGCTGTTAAAACTGATTTTCCGAGAACCCCAAGGTACGGGGCGCTCGGGAGGAGACCCATAAAGGACAGGCTGGCACTCCGTCCCATTACAGGTTGCTTTTATTATACAGGCGCTCTGTGCAGCTTATGTAATGGATTGATGGAGATTCGACCGGGAATTTTTGTTTTTTTCGTGGAGGGAGGCCCATATGATACCGACGATATTACTGGTCATGGACGAGGGGAACCCGCGCTATACCGAGACCCTCCGGCAGTACCGGGTCCGCCTGACCCAGCGCATCTTCGACGAGGGCTGGCAGGTGGCGACGGCCGTCGGCGTGGCGCAGGCGCTGGCCCAGCTGGAGGCCCAGAAGATCAGCCTGCTGGTCTTCGACACCACCGGCTACCGGGGGGACCGGGTCGCGCAGCTCAAGCTGCTGCGGGCGTCCACCGACCTGCCCGTGCTCGTGGTGGTCGAGGGGGGCGACGAGCACGCCGAGCTGGAAATGCTCGAGAACGGCGCGGACGACTGCCTGCACCGCCCCGCGAGCGATCCGCTCATCATCGCGCACGTCAAGGCGCTGCTCAAGCGGGTGCACGCGCTTCCGCCCAAGGAGCTGCGCTTCGACGGACTGCGCCTGAGCCTCGCGGAACACGTCGTCGAGCTCGACGGAAAGACGGTGGCCCTTTCGCCGCGGGAATTCGACCTGCTCTACTATCTGGCGCGCAACCCCAACCTGGCGCTCTCCCGCATGCAGATATTAAACCGCGCTTGGGATTCCGGCTACGCGGGGGACGAGCGCACGGTGGACAGCCACATCAAATCGCTGCGCGCCAAGCTCGGATGGTTCGGCAAGCATATCATCACGGTGCGCGGCGTGGGCTACAAGTTCCTCTGGAGCGCCGCGCAGGAGCGCCCCGCGTAAAGATTCGGCACGGCAAAACAAAAACCCCGCGGCTGTGGAGGCAGCCGCGGGGTTTTCAGTTTGCTTTGGCGTGAAGAACCTGAGAGATCAGATTATTTCACTTTGCGGAACGCAACAGCGCCAGCAGCAGCCAGGGAAACAACGGCGGCTACGAGAGCCACGTTGACCATGTCGCTGGAACCGGTGTTCGGGATGTCCTTGCCATTGTTGGTCGGGGTCTCAACATCGGCGGGCTCGGAGGTCTCCGGCTCGTCAACGGCCACATCGAGCTCGGTGTCGGAGACGATGTAGGTGCCCAGCTGACGGGTGCGGATGGACCAGCCCGGAATCTCCTCGTCGTCCTCGGAGTAGGAGAACTTGGAGGTGACGTCGACCAGATAGCCGTCGGCATCCACTTCATAGATGAAGCAGTTTTCCGGATCGGGGGTGTAGTCGTCGTCATCATCCCACGGAATGCCGAGGGTCAGGGTCGCCTTGGAGGTCGCGGGAACGGTCGGATGGCCAACAAAGTCATAGAACCACAGGTCGGCGTCGGCGGGATCGCCGTACTCGGCATAGATGTCGCTCATGTTCGAGGTGGACAGACGCGCATAGAACTTGCGCGCGTCGTCGTCGGAATCGAACTTGAGGGCCGCGCGGTCGTCGCCCCAGACCAGGGTGTTGGTTTCGTTCTTATCGGGATCCATGTAGACGCGGTCGCCAACGTCCGGGTTATCGTCGTTGCCAACAGCCTCATTGGTGACCCACAGTTTGTAGTCCCAAACCAGCTTGCTATCCTTTTCATAGGTGTTCTTAGTTTTGTCTTTGACATCTTTGTCATCAGCAGCAGTCTTTTTCGCTTTGAACTCGATGGTGCCATCGGTCTTGTGCTCATCGGTATCGGTGATGTCCGCCAGCACAAATTTGATGTAAGCGTTGCGATAAAATCCATCGAAGCCCTTATCGGTCACCAAGGTGATGCTCTTAACAAGCTTCCCGTTGGTATCCTTGTCAGGGGAGAACTTAAAGAAGTCTTTGTCAACCAAGTACTTGATTTGGACCTGTTTGCCATCATCAAGCGTGATGGTGTCCTCTTCATTGCCGCCGACCGGGACATAAAAAGTCGTATCAGGGGCAATCGCATCACTGACGATCTTACCACCACCGATGGTGACAACATTGTCATACTTTTCACCGTCATCGTTAAGCGCAGTCGTCGGATAAACTTTGCTATCAGCGAATGCAACCGCCGAAAGGCTCAACACGGTCGCAAGCGCCAGCACCAATGCAAGAATCTTTTTCATTGGTAAATTTCCTCCTTAGAATAGTTTTGATCAGTTTTCTCTCTATCGCCAAAGGGCGTCCTCCAACGCTCTTAAAGCCTTCAAATGGAGGAACGAACGGGTGTGGAGAGTCACCCGTTCGTTCAATTGGCTAGGTTCTAAAAATTAGGCCCAGATGCCGGTGTCCGGAATCGCTTTGCCGTCCTCGGCAGGAGCCTCGACATCACCGGCGTCGGTGGCGTAGGCTTTCTCAGCGATGATGTAGACGCCAAGCTCACGGGTCTTGGTCTGGAAGACATAGTCGCCATCGTCAGTCTCAATAGCCTTGAAGGAAGCGGTAACATCGTTGATGGAACCGTCATCACCGACCATGTAGATCACGACGTTCTCCGGCTCAACCCTCAGATCGTCCTCGTCGGAATCATAGTACGGGTTGTAGAGCTCGAGGGTCGCACGGCTGGTGGAAGCAATTTTGGTGTTGCCGCCGTTAGCGCCGGTGAAGTTGAAGATGAACGCGTCCTGGTCAGCGAAATACTCCGCATAGTCCGCATCTTCCCACTTGGTGGAGAGCTTCGGATAGAAGTACTTGCCGTCGTCGTCGCCAACAAATTTCAGGGTCGCGATGGTGTTGTTCTCATCTTCCCAGTTGATCTCGTTGTCTTCGTTCTTGGTGGGCTTCAGGACCACGCCGTCATCGCCGGCCATGTAATCCTGATCCGCGCCTTCTCCAACGTTGCCGATCCAGAACTTGAGCTCGACAGTGATCTTGTCGCCGGCCTGGAACTTATCAGCGCCGGAAGGAACGTCTTTATCCTTCGCGGTGAAGGTGACGGACGGAGAAACCTTGTACTCGGAATCAGTCGTGTTGTCGTTCAGTTCGACTTTGATGACGGTGTTACGCGGATCACCAAGAATGGACTTCTCAGCAATGGAGATCTTCTTGATCATCTTCGGATTGTCGTCGCCCTTGTCAAACTTCACTTTGAAGTTGTCCTTGTCCTCGAGGCCATTGCTGACCTTGACATAGACGGTCGAGCCGGGCTTTACGAGATCGGTAACCTCGTTCGCGGTATCGTAGTCAGCGACAATCGGAACGGTCGTAGTGGTCTCGGTATCAGTCGCCTTGATATAAGTGGTAACGGTCGCCTTCGGCTTCGCATCATTGGAAGCAGCGAAAGAAACCACACCGAGGGAAAGCACGATCGCAGCAGCCAGAACGACCGCCAGTAACTTTTTCATCGGTAAATCTCCTCCTAAATTCGTGATCTTTTGATTTTGTTTTTTCAGGGTCGCCTCTCCAGCCTTACCTGACAGTCAAATTATAGCCTGTGCCGTGAGAAGGAATCAATTGGCTTTGTAACCGTTTTGTAACTATTTTTGTAAATTGCACCAAACGGGCCTAAAATTTTGGCGTTTGGTACAGAAAATAACAATAAATATGCACAAACGGTGATGGAATTATGGAGATTGTGTGATAAATTTGTATCAACTTTGTGGAGAAAATTCCTCACAGCGTCACGGTGAAGGCGGTGCCCTCCGTTTCGCCGCTTTCCACGGTGATCTCGCCCCCGTGCAGCGCCACGATGCGGCGTGCCAGCGCCAGCCCGACCCCGTGTCCGGACTCCCCGCCGCCGTTGCCCGCGCGGTAAAAGGGCTCGAAAACGCGGGGCAGGTCGGCGGGCAGAATGGGCGCGCCCCCGTTCCGGATGACGAACCGGACGCGGCCCTCCCGCTCGCACAGCGACGCTTCGATCGTCCCGCCTGCGGGGGAATACTTGACCGCGTTGTCCACGAGGTTGCCCCACACGTGCGCGAGCAGCGGACCGTAGCCCCGCGCCTTCGCGTCTCCGAGCGAAAGGGCGAGCGTAAGCTCCTTTTCCCGCCAGAGGGGCTCGCGCGCGGTGAACGCACGGCGCACCTGCTCGGCGATGTCGACCGTCTCCGGGGGCTGCTCCGGGCGCCCGGCGTCCAGGCGGGAGAGCAGCAGCAGACTGTCGGCCAGCCCTGCCATCTCCTCGACCTCGCTGCGGATAATCTGGGCGAACTCCCGGTTCTGCTCGGGGTGGAGGTTTTTTTCGAGCAGCTGGGCGTAGCCGCCGATCGTCGCCAGCGGCGCCTTGAGCTCGTGGAAGAACACCGGCAGCACGTCCCATTCGCGGGAGGCGTCCTCCTCCAGCCTGCGGGCGACCTCGTTGAAATCGCGGGTCAGCTCGCGGAGCTGCGCGCCCGCGGGGAAGCCGGGGACCCGCGCCCGCGCGGACAGGTCGCCCTCCAGGACGCGGCGGACCGCCTCGCCCAGGCGGACGAGCGGGCGGCAGACGCCCGCCAAAAAAACCGCCAGCAGGACGCATCCGGAGAGCAGGGCGCCCGCCAGGAAGGTCCAGGCCGGGTGGCAGTCCTCCCCGTGCCCGGCCAGAAGGCCGGCGATCGCACCAAAGAAGGCCATCAGCGCCCCGGGGAGCAGCAGGGTCTTCCAACCGACGCGCTTCATCTCACCGCCGCCTTTATGACGCCTTTGTATCCCAGCCCCCGGATGGTGGAGATTTCAAAATCCTCCCGTCCGGCGAACCGGCTGCGCAGCCGGTTGATGTGGACGTCCACCGTGCGGGGGCTGGTGTTGGTATCCGTTCCCCACAGCTCGTCCATCAGCTCCTGCCGCGTGAAGATGCGGCCGGGGTAGGAGAGCAGCAGGAAGAGCAGGTAAAATTCCTTCTGCGGCAGGGTGAGGGTCCCGCCGGGGGCGCGCACCTCGAGGCTGGAATAGTCGAGGATGGTGTCCCCGATGCGCAGCTGGCGCGCGTTGCTGATGTTGTAGCGCCGCAGGATCGCGCGGATGCGCAGGACAAGCTCCTCGAGGTCGACCGGCTTGACCATATAGTCGTCCGCCCCGCACTCAAAGAGGCGCTTTTTGTCCTCGAAGGCGGACTTGGAGGTCATCATGAGCACCGGCGTGGCGATGTAGTGCTCGCGCAGGGCGCGCAGGAGGCCCTGCCCGTCGAGATTGGGCATGAGGATGTCGGCCACGATGAGGTCGACCCGCTTCTGGCCGATGATCGAAAGCGCCTCGAACCCGTCCCGCGCGACGAGGGTGTCGAACCCCTCGCTGCGCAGGTAGATGTCTTCGAGCCTGCATATTTTCCGGTCGTCGTCAACTATCAAAATTGTTGCCATCCGCGCACCCTCCCAGAAATCCAATATAGCAGAAAAAGTGCGATTGTAAAGGACATGGAAGGGATTGGAAAGAAATATTACAGAACGTTCTTCTTATGTTAAATTATTCCTTTCGTGCGTTTACATTGAGTTGACATTTGATGCGAATAAGCGGGTTTCCGTTTACAATATGCAGGATTTTAGTCAACAAAAACCGGCCGCCGGACAGAGCGCCCGACGGCCGAAAAAAACAAGGAAGCCGCCGCCGGCGGGACGTTTCCCACTGGCCGGCGGGCTTCCGGATACGCCGAGGGCCGGGGGCCCCCGGGGGCGGGGGGCCCCCCCCGGGCCCCGCGCCCAGGTGCAGGAGATTT
>NZ_JAPJQF010000043.1:0-5378 GCF_030825285.1 Anaerotruncus massiliensis (ex Togo et al. 2026) | reverse complement strand
GCGGGGGTCAGTTACCCCCCGGGCGGGGGGTTTTCGTTACCCCCGGGGGGCGGGGCCCCCGCGTTCGCGGGGCCCCGGCCCTTTCCCGGAAACCTATTTCAGATAATTTTCCGGCTCGCGCAGGACCCGTTCGAGGTCCGCGAAGAGCAGGTGGCAGTGGTATCCGTCCGCGGCCGCGTGGTGGGCCTGAATGGTGAAGGGCATCAGCAGCTCCTCCCCCTGCCTCCGGTACCTTCCCCACACGAACATCGGCCGCAGGAAGGAGAGGTTCGATTTCATGTGGAAGGAGAGCCCCGTGTAGGTGAACCACGGGACGCAGGAGAGCAGGACGGAATTTTCCCGGCTCACGGTGCGGGTCCCGTCATGCTCGAAGCGCTCAAGGTCGGCGGCCATCGCGGCGTAGAATTCCGAAAAAGCCGCGCGGTAGGCGGTGTTGAGGCTGTCCATATTCCCGGTGCGCCGGTCCAGAACAGTGTATTCTGCGTGGATCTCGTCATAATAGCCGGGCCGCCCCTCACCGTCCAGCCCCATTCGGAATTCCCTGTGGCGGTTGACCGCATACAGCACGGCCCAGGAAAAGGCCGGGTAAAACCGCAGCCCGCGCGCCCGGACGTGGGCGTGGAAGGGGGTGACGCAGAGGTCCTGCGTCACACTGTAGCTGCAGTCGAGGTCCATAAAGTTCTGGAAGGTGTCCTTCCGCTCCCAGCGGTCGAGCTCGATCGGGTGAAACATGCGCGCCTCCTTCAAAATCCCTGCGTGTCGTTGGGTTCCCTTTCGATTTTACCACAGGAGGAGGCGCTTGGCTACCCGGGAATCCGGTTTATGGCCTAGCCGCCGATCTGCACCGTCAGGCCGACGGCGCGGGCGGTCTCGGCGAGCAGCTCCATCCGTTCCTGCGGCGGGGGCAGCAGGTCGGGCAGCAGGTAGCGCCTGCCGAGCCGCTCGTACTTGTCCTGGCCGAGCCGGTGGTAGGGCAGCAGATGCAGCCGCGTGACCCCGGGCAGCGAGGAGGCGAACCGCGCGATCGCCGCGATCTCGGCGGGCGTGTCGTTGAAGGTGGGGACGACCGGCACGCGGATGATCAGCGCCTGTCCCGCCGCGGCGATCCGCCGGGCGTTTTCAAGCATCCGCTCGTTGCCCTGGGAGGTGAACCGCCGGTGCTTGGCGCTGTCCATGTGCTTGACGTCCATGAGGAAGAGGTCGAGCCAGGGCAGGATCTCCCGCTCGATCACCGCAAAATCCGCGAAGGCGGTGGATTCCAGCGCGGTGGTGACGCCCGACTCCTTGGCGATGCGCAGGAGCGCCCCCGCGAACTCCGGCTGGAGCAGCGACTCCCCGCCCGAAAGGGTGAGCCCCCCCTCCGACCGGCGGAAATAGGGCCAGTCCCGCAAGACCTCCTCCATGACCTCCTCGGCGGAAACGTCCCGGCCGATGACCTTCGCCTTGCCGCCGACGGTCATCGTCTCGATCTCATGCGACTGGGACTCGGGGTTGCAGCACCACTGGCAGCGCAGGGCGCAGCCCTTGAGAAAGACGATCGTCCGGATGCCGGGGCCGTCGTGGATGGAATATTTCTGGATGTCGAAGATGCGCCCGGTCCGGCGGCGGTAGTCCGCGTCCATATCGGCGCCTCCTTTCGTTAAAACCCGTGGGTGGTCCGGCTGATGATGTCGTCCTGAAGCGACTTGGAGAGGGTGGTGAAGAGGGCGCTGTAGCCCGCCACCCGGACGACGAGGCTCTTATAGTTTTCGGGGTGGGCCTGCGCGTCGAGCAGCGTTTCGCGGCTGACGACGTTGAACTGCATGTGCATGCCCTTCTGGTCAAAGTAGCCGCGGATGAGGCTGGCGAACTTCTGGAGACCCTCGATGCCGCTGAGGGCGGAGGGGTGGAATTTCTGGTTGAAGAGGGTGCCGTTGGAGGCGATCATGTGGTCGAGCCGCGCCGCCGAGTTGCAGGCCGCGGTCGGGCCGTGGGTGTCGCGCCCCTGGGCGGGGCCCACGCCGTCGGCGATCGGGGTGTTGGCGAGCCTGCCGTCGGGGGTGGCGCCCGTCTGGGAGCCGAGGGGCACGTTGGCGGAGACGGGGTAGAGCCCCGCCTGGAAGATGCCGCCGCGCGGGTTGCGATAGTTCTGGAGCGGCTTGGTGTAGAGGTAGGCCACCTCGCGCGCGAAGGCGTCCACGCCGGGGACGTCGTTGCCGTATTTGGGCAGCTCGTCGATCCAGTCGAGCAGCTGGTCGTACTTCGCCTTTTCCGCCGGGGAAACCGGGTCCTTCCGGACCGCCTCGCAGATCGCGCGAATCTCCGCCTCGCCCACCGGCTGGCCGGCGGCGGCCATGCCGCCCGCCACCTGGGCCACAAGGTCCTCCGTCTCGCGGGTTCCGAGCCCGCGGCCGAAGTTTTTGCGGAGCGCCTCGCGGTACTCCTCGAGGGTGAGCTTTTTGTCCTCGAAGACGAGCTTTTTCACCGCGAGCAGCGAATCGGTGACGTTCGCGATGCCGAAGCCCTGCGGCCCGGTGAAGTTGTAGACCGCGCCGCCCTCCTGGAGCGATTTGCCGCGCGCGATGCAGTCGTCGATCATGCAGGACTGGAAGGGCAGCGGGCAGCGTTCGGCGTGGGCGCGGTCGATGGCGTTGTCCGCGTTGACCAGCAGGCTGATGCAGTAGTCCATCTGCTGCCGGTAGGCGTCGTAGAACTCGTCGAAGGAGCGCATCTCGGAGATCGGCTTCGTCTCCACGCCGACCAGCTCGCCGCTCTCCCGGCCGCCCGTGAAGACGAGCTCGAGCGGGCGGCACATGTTGAAGAAGGCGGCGTCGTGCCAGCCGTCCGTCTTGCCCGCCTTCTGGGGCTCGACGCAGCCGATGATGTTGTAGGTGCGCGCGTCCTCGACGGTGAGCCCCCGGCTCATGAGGGCGGGGATGATGACCTCGTCGTTGTAGTAGGCGGGCAGGCCCACGCCGGTGCGGGTGAGCTTGGCGGCCTTGATGAGGAACTCGTTGGGGGTGCCGTTCCACACCCGCACCGAAAGGGAGGGCGCGGGCAGGCGCACATGCATCGACGCCTCGATGCACATGAAGGAGAGGTCGTTGGTGACGTCGTTGCCCTCGGCGTCCTGACCGCCGGCAATGAGGTTCTGGAAGAGGCTGTACCCGGCGAACCCCTCGGCGGAATCCTTGTCGCGGACCTTGTTGAGGTCGTTGAGCTTGACCCAGATGCAGTCGAGCAGCTCCTGAGCGGATTCCCGCGTGATCTTCCCGGCGTCGAGGTCGGCCTTATAGTAAGGATAGATGTACTGGTCGAACCGTCCGGGCGAGATCGAATGCCCGGAGGATTCCGTCTGGAGGAGCATCTGTACGAACCAGAAGGACTGGCACGCCTCGTAGAAGGAGGCTGCGGGCTGTTCGGGCACCCGCGCGCAGACCTCCGAAATGCGCGTGAGCTCGGCGCGCCGCGCCGGGTCGGTCTCCCGCCCGGCCAACTCGCGCGCGAGGACGGAATAGCGCCGGCCGTATTCGCTCGCGGCCTCGCAGCTGAGAATGACCGCCTCAAGGAAACTGACGCGGGAGGCGTAGTCGGGGTCGCCGAGGCCGCATTCCGCGAGCTGAGCCGCCGCGCGGTCGCGGATGCCCGCGAAGCCGATCTCCAGAACCTCCTCGTATTTGACGGTGAAGTGCCCGATGCCGTTGTAGAAGTAGTTGCCGGGGGTGAAGATGTTGTGCCTCATGGCGGTGAGCGTCTCGGGGGCCATGTAGGAGGTGGCCAGCTCGCTGGTCGTCCTGCCCTTCCAGTAGGGCAGGACCTCCCGCAGCCGCCGCTTGGTCTCGTCGGAGATGTAAAAGGGGTCGGCGGAGCGTTTTTCCACCGTGTCGAACTCCTTTTCAAGCCATTCCCACGAGTACTCGGGGAAGACCTGGCAGCCGCGCGGGGCGATGCTGTTGCTCCCGACGATCAGCTCCTCCGGCCGGATGGTGATCGGCAGCTCCCGGCAGATTTTGAGGAACGCCTTGGCGCGCCGGAGGATGACCGGTTCCCCCTCCGTTTCGCGGTAGCTCTCGGTCAGCAGGACCGCCCGGTCCGCCTCGATCACCGGCAGCTTCGCGTACAGGTGGCTGATCAGCCGGTCGATGCGCGGGCTTTTTTTGATGTCTTCGTCATAGAATCGTCCCATAATCCCCATGCCGTCCTTTCTGTCGGTTCGCCTATCGTCTACCGCTGCGCAGATGCGAGCAGCGGCGCTTTCTTCCAGTTCACATTTTATCAAAAGCCACATGTAAACGCCATCTTCGGCGGCGATCTTGATCAGAGGCAGGGTGTTTTCGCTTTGGCGATCAAAAATGATCGAATATGCGCATCGTTTCAGCCAAAAGCTCAGAAAAAACAGGCTCCCGGCCACGGCCGGGAGCCTGTTTTTTCTGTTCCGTGTCTGCGCGCGCCGCGCGGGGCGGTTCAGCGGACCGGCTCATAGTCGATTCGCGAGTCCTCCCCGGTGGCCTCCAGCTTGAAGATGACCGGCCGCAGCCCGTCGTTGCAGCTGCAGATGGCGACGCCCGGCTTGCGGATCCAGTCTCCGTAGTAGAAGAGCCCCTCCCCGGCACCGTGCGCCAGCGCGAAGGCATACTGGTAGACCGCCTTCCACGCCTCGTCGCACATGCCCTCCGGCTTTGCGTAGTCCGCGTAGAAGACCTGGCCCTCCCGCATCATCGGGCAGGCCGACAGTCCCTCGACGCCGTATTCGGCGGCGAGCTCCCTGTCAAGGGTCGTTTTGAGCACCGTAATCTTCACCTTTTTCATCGGGTAAAACCTCCGTCAATTTTCTGGGGCGCGGGATACTTTATATAATAGTATCATAACACGGCCGCCCGCGGAAGGGGAAGGACATCCGCAGGCGGTACCACAAAAAACAGCCAGTCAAATGACTGGCTGTTTTTTGTGGTACGCCCGATGCGATTCGAACGCACGGCCTTTAGAGTCGGAGTCTAACGCTCTATCCAGCTGAGCTACGGGCGCATATTGCGGTCCGCTTGGGCCGCTGACGATTATTATACCAACAATTCTTGAAAAAAGCAATTCTTTTATGGATTTTTTCAAGAATTTCGGGCAATAATGAAACCGGCGGCAAAGACTGCCAGAAAAAATGTTTTCAACATGCGCGTGTTGAAAAAGTGGAAAAATCGACGAGGGGCGCGGGCGTGGGCCGGTGGAGAAATTGTGGAAAGAAGTGTGTGGTAAAAAAACCGTCATTTTCGAGAAAAATCCGCTTGACAGTTTGTCCATTCCATGCTAAACTAAAAGTCCCGCTTGAGGGAAACGCCCTTGCGGCGGGAAAACAGCACCTTGAAAAATGAACAACGAGAGAAGAGAAACGAGGAACCCAAGACGAA
>NZ_JAPJQF010000042.1:0-23083 GCF_030825285.1 Anaerotruncus massiliensis (ex Togo et al. 2026) | reverse complement strand
GTGTACACCGTCAAGGCGTTCCGCGGCGAAAACCTGCTGACCACGATGTCCCTGGCGGCGCCCGAAATCGAGCTGCACAGCCGGGACGTCGTCTATTGGAACCCCGACCCCGAAACGAAGAGCAACGCGGACGGCACGGCGACGATCTGGGGCGGAAGCGACGACAACCGGGGTGATGAGAACGCGCCGGTGCGTTCCTTCGAGCAGGCGCTGGAACTGGCCGCTCCGGGCGGCACGATCTACTGCATGAATCCCGCGGCGGAGAGCGCGGATTATCTGAAACGCAATTCCCAGATGTCGCCGGGAGACCTTGCTTTCAGCGGCGTCTTTGCGGGCCTCGCGCAAACGCCCGTGCGGGTGGCGCGTCATGAAAACCACCCTTCCGGGGCGATCTTTACCCTCGGAGAGGGCGTTGCGATGACCCTGTCGGAGATCGAGATTTCCGGGGCGGACGTCCAGACGGACGAGCTAATCCGTCTCGCGGGCGGCATTTTGAAGATCGGGACCGGGCTGCGCCTCTCCGGCGGACAGATTCTCTTCGAGCACCCGGATACGGCGCAGGCGGTCGAACTGCTCGCGCTGCCGGAGGACACGCTGGTGCTCTCCTTCGCGGCGGGCGAAAACGGCTTTAAAGCGTCGTTTGACGCGGCGCGCGCCGCCGAGGGGGTCTCCATGCGGGACGCGCTGGCGAAGCTTGCCCTGACCCAATCGTTACAGGCTGCGACTCCCGCCTGGAGCCTGACGGTCCGCGCGGACGACGCGAGCGTCGTCCAGGCGCGTCCGGCGGTGATCTACAACGGAGCGGTCTATCTCTCGGGCGCGGGGGACGATGTGAATACCGGCGCCGCGGAGAACGACCCGGTGCGCACCTTCGCGCGCGCAAAGGAACTTCTGCTCAACGAGCTGTCCGGACAGGGGGAGATCCATATCTGCGGGACCGTCCCGGTGGAAGGGGACGAAACCTGGTCCGGAGCGACCGTTTCCCGCAGCGGAAGCGGTAATAACGAGTTGATCAATGTGACCGGCAGCCTCACGCTGGATGGGATCACCCTGCATGGCGGCAGGCCGGGCGACAGCGGAAATATTTCCGTTTCCGGAGGAACGCTGACCGTCACCGGGGGAAGCGCGCTTTCGGGCAGCAAAGGCGGCAGTTCCGGTTCCGCCTTTGAGGCGCCGATGATCCGCGTCTCCGCGGGCAGTCTGGTTCTGCGGGATGGAACCGTCAGCGGGACGGATGTCGGCGTGGAGATTGTCCGCGGCAGGTTTACAATGGAGAACGGAACCGTTTCGAACGTCCTGCGGGGGGTGGAAGTCGGCGAGGACAGCGCCTTCCGGATGGACGGCGGCTCGATCTCTGCGACGCAGACGGGCGTTGTCACGAAAGGGGAGTTCGTCCTGTCGGCGGGGTCTGTGGCCGCGCCGGACGGCGGCTTCGCCGTTTCGGTCGACCGTTCGACTTCCGCAGCAAAGGCGGCCTTTTTGCTGAACGGCCCGGCCGCCGCACTCACGGGAAAAATCCGGCTCGAAAGCCCGGAGGAAACGATCACCCTGACCGGCGCGCCCGGGGCGGGGAAGGTCTTTGCGGTCGAACTGAGCGGCAGCCACCGCCCGGGCAACGTCATCGTACAGTCCGGCGGGACGCTGGCGTCGGCGGCGGATTACGCAGACGCGTTCACGCTGAGCGGGACGGCGTATCCGCTGGCGGGCTATCAAAACAATCTGGTGCTGATGGGCGGCGTCTATCTGGACGGCACCGCCGCCGCGGACGGCAGCGGCGCTTCGCCCGATTCGCCGGTCCGTACGTTTGAAAAAGCGATGGCAATCCTCTCGAAGAGCGGCGGCGCAATCCCGGCGAAGATCATCCTCTGCGGCCCCGTGACCGTGAGCGGTACCGAGACCTGGTCCTCCCCGCTTGATGAGACGGTCGAAGTGACCCGCTGGGATGATTCCGCCCTTACGCTCAATCAGTTTGTCACCGTTGCGGACGGCGGCAGCCTGACGCTGGAAAACGTCGTTCTGGACGGCCTCTACGGCGAGGCCGAAACATCTGTCAATACGATCGTGTCGGTCGCGGCGGGCGGCAGCCTGACGCTGGCGGACGGGGCGGCCGTCCGCGGCAGCGCGGGCAGCGGCGTCAGCGTCGCCGGCGGTTCGGTGACGCTGGCGGGCGGCGAAATTTCCGGCAACAAGGGCCGGGGCATCAACGCCACGGGCGCATCCACTGTCAAAGTCGTCTCCGGAAGAATCACCGGGAACGGTAGAAACGGCGTGTACCTCGATGGGGGCAGCATGACCATGTCCGGCGGCGAAATCTCCGGAAACTACGCCGTTGTGGAAGGGACGGAAAGATACGCGGTGCACCGCGGCGGCGGCGTCTGGATCGCCGGCGGCGGCTTTACGATGAGCGGCGGTAAAATCTCCGGGAACCTCTGCGACGACATCCTTCACCGCGGCGGCGAAGCGCTCGGCGGCGGGGTCTATTTTGCCGGCGAGAGGATGATCATGAACGGAAGCGCGGAAATCAGCGGCAATACGGCCACCAAGGGCGGCGGCGTCTATCTCGCCGGCACCAGCAGCATGGAGATGGGCGGGAACGCGTCGATCAGCGGGAACCATGTGCACGAGGCATACCCGGAGGAGGAGAGCCGCCATGAGGACGGCTCGCTCGGCGGCGGCGTCTATGTGGCGGGCGGCGATTTCGTCATGAGTGACTCCGCCTCGATCACGAATAACGAAGCGAAATCCGTGAGAGGCAGGCGGACCTCGACGGGCGGCGGCGTCTACATCGCGCCGGGGCTCGCGATGCTCCAGATCGAGGAAAGCGTGACGGTCAGCGGGAACACCGCGCAGCGCGGGGCGGGCGTGGCCCATGAGGGCGCGTACTTCAACCTGGGCGGGACCGGCGTAACGATCCCTGACGAAATCTTCATCGACATGGAGCAGAATTCCGAGGTGAAGAAATCACCGATCAGCCTGTTGGCTCCGTTGGATACCAATAAAAAATTCCAGCTCCGTGTCCCGGATACCTATATTGGAAAAACGGTGGTCGCTGGAGCGGCCGGGTATAACGCCGCGTCCTATCTGGAACAGGGCGTGTTTACCCTGGTTGATATGGGCGGCGGCCTGACGCTGGCCGGCGAAGGCAATAACATCGTCGGCCGGGGCGGTCTCTACGTCTACCTCAGCGGGTCTGGCAACGACGGTAACAACGGTACCAGCCCGGACGACGCGGTTCGTACCTTTGCGCGCGCGAAGGAGCTGCTGAAATCCCGCTCCGCGGGAACCAACATCCTCATCAGCGCCACCGTGGTGGTTCGGGAGGACGAGACCTGGTCACTCCCGGAGATGACGGACAACGCGGGGGAGACCTGGCGGCCGGAGATCCGCACAATGGCGGACGGGTCTTATACCTTCGCGCCGATTTTCATCTCCCGTGAGGGCGCCGGCAGCGTGGTGGAGTATCCCGACGCGAAGCTGACCCTGAAGGACGTCGTCGTCAACGGAAATGGAACCCCCATCGTGTCGGGCACCACCCAGAGCCGCTACGGAACGGGCCTGATCCAGGTCAGCGGTGGCGCGGTGCTGGTGCTGGGCGAGGGAACGGTCATCGAAAACGGCACGGGCCCCGGCGTTGTGCCCACGCGCGGTACCTGCACGATTGACGGCGCGATCATCCGCAACAACGCGGGCCCCGGCCTGCACACCCCCTCCGACCACATGACGATTACGATGAACAGCGGCTCTGTGACGGGCAACCAGATGGGCGGCGTCGTCATTGAGGGGGATACCCACAAGTTCATCCTGAACGGCGGAACCATTTCGGACAACACGCACGGGGAAAGCGGGCTTACGGGCGATTCGGTCAGCGGGCTCGGCGGCGGCGTCTGCATCCGGGCGACCGGCTCCTCCTTCGAGATGAGCGGCGGCACAATCAGCGGCAACACGGCCTCCGGCAGCGGCGGCGGCGTTTACCTCAGCGCAACATCTGGAAGCATTCCCTCCTGTGTCATCACCGGGGGTAAAATTACCGGGAACCAGGCGGGTGAGGATGGCGGCGGCGTCTACAGTGGTACCAACAGCAGCCGAAGCACCGTCGTGGTGAGCGGGGACACGGAAATCTCCGGCAACACGGCCGGGCGATACGGCGGCGGCGTTTACGGCGAACTGACGCTGGAGAGTGGCGCGATCAATAGCAATGCCGCAAAAACCGGCGGTGGCGGTGTGGATGGCAACGTGACCATGCGGAACGGATCCATCTCAGACAATACGGCGGAGGCTGGCGGCGGAATTAACGCTTTTGGAAATATAACTGCACTCTACGGCGGCGAGATCAGCGGAAACACCGCTCTCTTTGGCGGCGGCATCCTTGTGAGAGGCGGGACTGTCCTTGTGGACGGCGGGTCGATCACGGGCAACCACGCGACCGGAACGGACTACGTGGTAAAGACGGGCGGCGGCGCCATCGGGACTGGGATGACCAGTTCTATTACCATCCGCAGCGGAACCATCTCGGGCAACACGTCGGCAACAAACGGCGGCGCCATCATGATGGGGATGGTGGGCAGGTCTTTCACAGTTGAGGGCGGCGTAATCAGCGGCAACGAGGCGGCTTGGGACGGCGGCGGAATCTACCTGTTTTCGTGCACGAATTTTACCATGTCGGGCGGCAGCGTCTCCGGCAACCGCGCGGGAGGCAGCGGCGGCGGCATTGGGATCAACGATAGTACGACCAAGCAGGTCTACAGCGGCGGCAGCATTACGGGAAATACGGCGGCGGCGAACGGCGGCGGCATCGATCTGGTGGGCAACGCCACGTTCAACGGCGTCACCGTCTCGGACAACACCGCCCTGGCGGGCGGCGGCGTCCGGGTCTCGGGCGAAAAGAGCACCCTCACGATCAACGCGGGCGGCGTCACCGGAAACAGGACGACGGCGGCCGGTGTGACCGGCGGTGCGGGCGTCTACGTCGACGGCGGCACGGTCACGGCGGCGGGCGGACAGATCTCCGGCAACGCCCTCGGAAACAGCACGCAGCATGGCGGGAGCGTCTATGTCGCGGACGGCAGCTTTGTCCTGAACGGCGGGCGGACCGCGATCGACGGGACCATCCATCTGAATACCACCGCGTCTCCCGTCCGGGTTTCGGCGGCGATCACCCAGAACCGAAAGTACCGCCTGACCATGAACATGGGCGGCGGCGACACGCAGTATCAATCCGGAAGCGCGGTGGTCAGCCCGTTAAGCGGCAGCGCCGTATCGGACGCGTCCGCCTACCTGCGGTATTTCCAGGCGGACACGGAGGCCCTGCTGCTCGATAAGGCGTCCCCCAACATCGTGCTGCGCAAGATCGTCTTCCTGGACGGTGAAAACGGCGGCACGAGCGAGTGGTACGACGGCTCGACCCCGGCGCGCGCCTTCAAGACCTTTGAATCGGCAAAGGCCGCCCTGGCCGGGGAACCGGGCGCGATCTACGTGACCGGAACCGTGACGGTGACCGAACCGGGCACGGGCTGGACCCTTGCGGACGGCCAGTACCTGCGCCGGTATAGCGGCTTTGAAGTCTCGGGGCAGAAGACCTACGACGCCTTCGCGGGCGACCTTGTCCGCGTGGCGGACGGCGGAACGCTCACGCTCGGCGGCATTTCGATCGAGGGCAGGCGCAGCGCGGAGGACAGCTATACCGCCGCGGGCACGCTGGTGCGCGTCGCGCGCGGCGGCAGCCTGACGATGGACGAGAACACGGTGCTTTGCAACAACAAGACCTCCGGCGACGGCGGGGCCGTCGTTGTGGAACCGGACGGCATCTTCGCGTTCAACGGCGGCGCGATCTCCAACACGCAGGCGGCGCGCGGGGACGCGGTCCACCAGAACGGCACGATGAGCGTCAACGGGAACCCCACGGCCGAGGGATCCGTATACCTCGCGGCCGGAAGGACGGTCGATGCCGTAACGGGATTTGCCGGGACGCTGACGGTGGACGTGGCGGATCCCTACGCGGGCCGTGAAGTGGTCGCCTATCAGGGCGTGCTGGTTTCTCCCGCTCCCGAGCTTGCCAAATTCACGCTCGCGGAGGCGGTCGCGGCCCAGTACCGGCTGGTGCACGGCACGGTCGGAAGCGGGCCCGACGGCGGGCACAGCGTGCTCAAGCTGGGCGAAAAGGGCTTCGTCTATGTGGACGGCTCCCTGTCGGCGGATGCGGGCGACGGCGCGACCCCGGACGGGGCCTTCGCGACGCTGAATAAGGCGTATAGCAGCCTGAAGGCGGAGGGCGGCGGCACGATCTATATCGTCAACCCGGTGAAGATTACCGGCTCGGTCAAGATCAATTCCGACAGCTACATCTTCAACGTCACCGGTGCGGGCGCAGTCACGATCAAAGGCGGCCCGGTCGCCATCAAGCGCTACTCCAAGCCGGTTTTGCCGCTGCCCGGGTACGGCAAGGCGTCCAACACGGCGGAGCTTTTCATTGTTGAAAACGGCGGCACCCTCCAGGTCGCGGGCACGACGCTTGACGGCCACAGCGAGGCGGTGACGCAGGGCGCGGAGGCGCTGGCCGCGCCCGCGGTCGAGGCGCAGGCGCCGCTCGTGACGGTGCGATCCGGCGGAAGCTTCCATACCGACGACGGCGCGGTCCTGCGCAACAACCGGAATACTTCGGCAGACGGACAGGGCGGCGCGGTGTATATCGCGGAGGGCGGAACATACAAGCTCTACGGCGGTTCCACGATTGCAAACACCCACGCGGAGGCGGGTTCGGCGGTCTACCAGGCCGGCCGGCTGATGATCTCCTCGGCGGCGGGCGCGGATGAGGATCTGTCGGTCGAGGGCGAGGTCTTCCTCGGGGCGGAAAAATATATCGAAACCTTCAACGCCTTCGCACCGAGGGGGGCCCTGAAGATCGACCTGGCAGACGCCTACAAAGGCAGGACGATTATCACCTATGACGCGCAGAATCCGGATACGATTGTTGTCGACCCGTCGAAGGCCGCGCTGTCCGGTCGGGTATCGGCGGGCTTCACCGCCGGAAAGCGGGAGGGCGAGAACGTCCTCGAGCTGCAGGCGAAGGGCGCGGTCTACATCGACGGCATAAACGGCAGCGACGATAGAGACGGCGGGTCGCCCGCCCAGGCGGTCAAGACCCTCGCGAAGGCTTATGAAAAGCTCGCCGCACAAAAGGGCGGCACCCTCTACGTGGTGAGAGAAGTCGCGATCCCGGAGGGCCAGAACATCACGCTGAGCGGACAGGAGCTCTATGGAATGGGCTATGTGGACGCGGGCGGCCCGGTGACGATCATGCGCTATTCCCAGCCGGAAGCGCACGGAAGCCTCGGAGATAACTACGCGGTAGCAAGCAACAGCGGCTCCATCTTTACAGTTGACGGCGGCAGCCTGACGCTGGAGGAGATTACCGTCGACGGGCACCGCCACGGTGTGACCGGAGCCGCGGAGATCGCCGCGCCGGGCATTATCAGTGAAACCGCCATCACCGTGAATGAAGGAAGCCTGATTCTGAACGAGGGGGCGGTCTTGCAAAACAACGCCTCGAAGCTACCCGGCGGGGCAATCGCCACACCTCTGTCGGCCATGGACAAGTCGATCGAGATCGAAATCAACGGCGGCAAGATTACCGGAAACCTTGGTATGAGCGGAACTGATACTAATAGCGTCGGCGCAATCTTCGTGGGCCAGGGAGCTTCCCTGAAAATGACGGACGGGGAGATCTCCGATAACGAGGGAGGCGAGGCGCAGTACATGATCGGCGGCATCGCGACGTTTGGCGGGCAGGTTGAAATTACCGGCGGAAGCATCCGGGAGAACCGAGGCATGGGCCTCTGGCTCAGGCTGGGGAACGCCTCGCTGAAAAACTGCTTGATCGCGGACAACACGGGCGCCCAGTACGCGGGCGGTGTCGGAATCGCCGGAAGTACGGTGGTGGCGGAAAATCTGACGCTTTCGGGCAACACGGTCACCGGCGGCAGCGGCGGCAACGGAATCTACCAGAACGGCACGCTGCGCCTGCGCGGCAGGGCGACCTCCTTCGGCGCGGACCAGTACGTCTACCTGCCGAAGGGAAAAGTCATCAACGTGGACGGGGCGCTTCCGGATTCCGCGGCGATCCCGGTGGACATGGACCGCGCGGACGTTGACACGGACTACGGCCCCGGCCGTAACGTCGCCGTCTATTTAAACGGCGTCGTGGAGGACGTCGCGGACGAAACCGCGAAGTTCCTGCTCGCGGAGAGCATCGATTACACGCTGGCGAAATCCCCCACGGAAGCAAATACCCTGGAGCTGGGCGAGCCCTTCCACTTCATGGACCTGGAGCGGGACTTCCTGAAACAGGCGGGCGTCCCGGCGACGATCATGGCGGAGGTGTCCTCCGACGACGTGGTCAGCTGCGAACTCTATCGTGGAACAAATAAGATCGACACGTCGTTTGGCGGCGTGGTCAATTCGGGCAACGAGGGCAAAGCATCGGTTTCGGTCACCTTTACGCCGAACTGGGGCGATGACGGAGTTTACCACCTGGAAGCCACGGACGCCAACGGGACCGTCGCGAAAAGCGGTTCGTTCAGCCTTTCACTTTGGAAGGTACAGTACAGTACGGGCGACCGCACTGCGGTGCAGACCTCGACGCTCGGCGCGGATGATTCCGGCCCCAACGACACGGCGTCGATCGTCATAGCCATCCAGCAGCCGTTGGCCGGCGGCACTTCGACATCGCTTTCCGTGGGCATTGGAAGCTATACGATGGAGAGCGCCGACGCGGATTACGCCCCGCAGCTTGTCAGCAAGGAGGCCGTCACGGCCGGACGCACGGAGTGGGGCCGCAATGACGCCATGAATAAGTTTGCATGGACGAGGCCCTACGAGGGTACGGAATATCCGGTCAGCCAGACACGCGGGTGGAACCAGACGGTTACCCTCCCATTCAATTTTTACAATGCGAATGCCATCAGCGAATCCCGGGACGGCTGGCTGTCGATGAAGATATCCCTGCTTGAGCGTGGCGCGGCAAACGCCTACGCGGACGACATGGCGCGGATTCCGTTCCATACGAACCCGGTCTCGATCGACGCGACAGTGCCCCTGTGGGTGTGCATGTACGGCTACGGCGGGGACGGCAAGGTCGTCACGCCGGAGGAAGGAAGCTACGTCATCAAGAACAACTCCCTCTTCCCGGTGCAGGTCACCGGAATGTCGGTGAGCCCGATGGAAAGCTGGTCGTTCGTACAGCCCCCGGCAGGCGGGTTCCTCACGAACGGAAGCTACGACGTCTCCAGGAACAACCTCTCCGCCGGTCAGGCGGCGCTCCGGCTGGATACCCAGTGGGTTTCGGCGGACGCGGGCGCGGACTGGACGGCGGCGGATAAAACCGGCCCGCTCTTCAAGCCCATCGGGGCGGCGGCGGAACGCGCGGTGCCCGTCGAATGTTACATCCCCGCGGGGGGCGTGACGGCGGACGGGGAGACCCAGATCGCCGCCGTGACCTATACGGTGGGCATCAGCGGCGCGGCCGGTGACGGGGGGTGATAAGCGATGAATGAAACGGAAAGCGCGGCCCCGAAAAAGGGCCGCGGGAAACTGCTCTTGCTTCTGCTGCTCCTGATCCTGCTGATCGCGGCGGGCGTGGGAGGCTGGTACTGGTGGCAGAGCCAGCAGGACACCTTCTTCGACGTGGCGGCCATGACCGGCCACCTCCCGGGCAAAACGGAGGAGGAGATCCAGGCGGAGCTCAACCGCGTGGTGGAAGAGGGCATGTTCAACATTGCGATCAACACCTATCTCATTTTCCCGGACGGGAACGGCGAAGGGCTCGCGAACATCGAGAACATCGCCGCCAACCGCTACAACATGACGGTCCAGATCACGCTCGACAGCACGGGCGAAACGGTCTACCAATCCAAAGGCATCAGGCCCGGACAGTACATCCAGTATATCAGGCTGTCCGAGGACCTGCCGGCGGGTGTCTATAACGCGACCGCGGTCTTCACCGCGCACATGCCGGACGACGAACATTCGATCGCCGGGCAGGCGGGCGCGAAGCTGGTCCTCGAGGTAGAAAACTGAATGCGGCCGCAGAACTGAGGAGGGGGTATGTGAGCGAATCACTTTTTATAAGGTTTCAAAACAATCCCAATACAAAACATCTTAGGAGGTCAAAACAATGAAAAAACTGTTAGCGGTTCTCTTGGCAATCACGATCGTCATGTCCATGGGCGTTGTCGCGTTCGCGGCGCACGATGGCGGTACACACGGCATTGACTCCGAAGCTGCGGTCGGCGAGCAGAAGGAATTGGCCACCAGCGGCGGAAGCCAGTTCGGCAAGACGGATTTCTACCTGAACATCGATAAAAACGCCGTGTCCGGGGATACCCAGATCAGCGCGACGATCCCGCTGTGGGTCTGCATGTACGCCTACGGCGGCGACGGCATGGTTGTTACGCCGGCCGACGCGTACAAAATCCTCAACACCGGAACGGATACGGACATCAAGGTCTATGCCATGCGGGCGCTGCCGCAGGAGGGCTGGACGTTCAACACCTTCGATAGCAGCGTTTACAGCGGCGGCGGCTATGTCCGTGCGAACAACACGCTGATCGCGGCAAAGACGATGGCGATGACGGTCAACGGCGTGGACCTTTCCACGATTTCCGACAGTGAAAACACGGATTTGGCCGCCCCCTGGAAGGTCGTTAAAAATAACGGTACCACCGACGGCGAGCTGAAACTCCCCCTGCAGGCGTATATTGCCCCCGGCGGCGTGAACGAAGGCGACGACACCAACGTTGTGAACGTGATGTATTTTGTCACGGCGGCTTAATTTCTTCCTTAACATCCCGCGCGGGGAACTCCCCCGCGCGGGGGCCTTCGGGCCTGCAGGACATCCACCCGAGCCCGCGGAGCGATCCGCGCCCCAACAAGGAAACAAACGGCGCAAGCCTTGAAATAGAAACAAAATAAGGCGGGATGGACGATGAACGGAGAAAAGACGGAGGAGCGGGCGAACGCAACCCGGGACGGCGGCAAAAAGCTGCTCGCCGCGGCGTGTATCCTGCTGCTGCTCGTGCTGGGAATCCTGGCGTTTCTGCTGCTGCGCGCGCCCAAGGCGGGGCCGTCCGGCCTCGCGCGGGAAGCGGCGGCGCTCGCCGGGCAGCTCGAGGGCAAGACGGAGGAGGAAATCCAGGCGGAGCTCAACCGGATCGTGGAAGAGGGCATGTTCAATATCTCGATCAACACGGCGCCCACCTTTGAAAACGGAAAGGCCGAGGGCCCGCTCCAGATCGAAAACGTGCCGGGCAACCGATATCTCATGCAGGTGCTGATCACGCTGGACGACACGGGCGAGCTGATCTACGAAACGGGGCTCATCGAGCCCAACCACCACATCCAGTCGGCGAAGCTGGATGTGGAGCTGGAAAAGGGCGAATACCTCGCGACGGCGGTCTTTAACGCATACGACCCCGAGACGGAAGAATATATCGGGTCGGCTGGCGCGAAATTGACGATCACCGTCTTAAGCTGATCACGGGAGGGACGAGGATGAAACGGATGAACAGGGTTCTGGCGGCGCTTCTGGGGTGCGTGCTGGCGCTGTGCATGGGAATTACGGCGCTGGCGGCGGAAACGGACACCGGGGAGCCGATGGGCGCGCCCTCCCACGCGGAAAGCGGCGGGCACGGAACGAAGGAGGCGGCGGCGGTCGGCGGCCTCGCGGAATTTGAAAGGAATCCCGGAAGCAGCTTCAGCGCGTCGACGCGGTTTTACCTGCGGATCGAAAACTCCCCCTACATCGGCCCGTCGGGCGGCGGTGGGGGCGGCGATTCGGTGCGGGTGCTCGTGCCGCTCGACCTTCCGGACGACCTCAAGCTCATCGATGACCTGCCCATCCCGCTGTCGATCCCGAACACGGGCGACGGCCCGCTGCCCGCTACGGCGTTTGCGCTGCTGGCGGTTTCCGCCGCCCTGATCGCGGCCGCCGGGTATCAGAGCGGCGGCAAATCCCACCGCGGACGGGAGGACCGGACGCCGCCCAAGCGATGAATGAAGCCCCTCGCGTCAACAGGCTGCACGATTGACGCCGGCCCGCTCGGCCGGCGTAATTGTGGCGGGCGGATATACGGAAGGCCGGGGAGCGGTGAAAAACCGCTCCCCGGCCTTTTTCGACCCTCCCGGAGGAAAGCGCGCGGCGATTTTCAAAACCTTCCCCGCAAGTATGGCGGCTGGCGGCGGTTCACGCATCCGAAAGCAAAGGGAACGGGGCGGCTTTTGAATGCGCACCATAATTGCAGAATTACAGTTATTTCCATTCTTCGACAAAATCCCCTATACTTCGACATAGGGAGTGATGTCAATGACGGTACAGGTTCTGGGGCAGAAGATCAGGTATCTCAGGCGGAGAGAGGGCCTTTCACAGGAGGAGTTCGCGGCCAGGGCGGGCGTCAGCCACCGGAAGCTCAGCGATATCGAGTGCGGCAACGGGAACCCCACCTTTGATACGATGGACTGCATCGCCGCGGCGTTCGGCCTCCAGATCGAGGAGCTGCTTCAACCGGATATCGAGGTCGACCTGCTGCCCAGAAGAGAGCTTTCCCGCCTGCAGCCCATGGTCGACCGCCTTCCCGAGGCGTGGCAGGAGCTGTTTGTCCGGGGGGCGGAGGGCGCTCTGGCCATGTGGCTCGAGACCGTCCGCGGGCGGGAATAGGAAAGCGCCGGTTTTTTGCTCGCGGGCCGGCGGCCGCGTGAGGCGCTGTCATGAAAATGAGAAAAAATGGGTATCAACTGAAGTTATGTGACTGGTAAAATAGTACGCGTAACATGGTTTATTCAGAAAATCTGCGATTTTACCTATAATTTTATAAAAAGGGGAGAATCGCCGATGACAGTCGCAAATCTGGGACAGATCATCAAGGCCCGCAGAGAGCGGATGAAGATCAATCAGGAAAACCTTGCGGCCTGCGCGGGAATCAGCACAAAGCTGCTCAGCGACATCGAATGCGGCAGAGCGAACCCGACCTTTGAAACGATGGACCTTGTGGCGGCCGCGCTGGGCGTGGAGCTGGAGGAGCTGCTCCAGCCCGAGCAGGTGATCGACCTGCTTCCCAAAAACGATCTCGCGCGGTACCAGCAGATGCTCGACCGCCTTCCTCCGTTCGCGCAGGAGATGGTCATCGCGGGACTTGAGGGCGCGATCTCCCAATGTCTTCAGGTCTCCAAGGAATGGTAATGGCCGCCCAACGGGCGGCCATTTTTTGATTTTAAAGGCTCGGAACGCTTATTTGGTCCGCCGCTGCATGTGCCAGCAGAGACGCGCGGCGAACGGCTCGGACGCGAAATGCGCGGCCAGCTTGGCGGCTTTCATCAGCCCGCCGGGGATGATGAGCGCACGGCGGGCGAACATCCCGTCGACGGCGTGGCGTGCGGCCTCCAGGCTCGGCATCCCGCCGACGGCGAACCGCACGTCGGCGGTCCTGCTGAAGGCGGTATCCACCGGGCCGGGACAGAACGCCCCGAGATAGACGCGGCTCCCCCGGCGGCGCAGCTCCTCCCGCACGCCGAGCGTCAGCCGCATGACATAGGCCTTGGAGGCGTAGTAGGCGGCCATCTGCGGGCCGGGAAAGAAGGCCGCCGACGAGGCGACGTTGAGGATGTAGCCGCTGTCCCGCGCGATGAAGTCCCGCAGGAAGAGCTTGGTGAGGATGTGCACCGCGCGGATATTCGTATCGATCAGCCGCAGCTCGGCGTCGAGGTCGGTTTTGTCGAACATGCCGCACAGCCCGAACCCGGCGTTGTTGACGAGGATGTCGATCTTCTCCGCGCGCAGCTGCTCGTAGAGGCGGTGGCATTCCTTCTCGTCCGAGAGGTCCGCGCAGACGACCTGCGCGCCGCCGGGCAGCGTTTTGGCGAGCGCCTCCAGCTTGTCGCGGCTGCGCGCCGTCAGGATCAGTTTGCATCCCCGCGCAGCCAATACCCGTGCGATATCCCGCCCGAGCCCGGAGCTCGCGCCCGTCACCAATGCTTTCATACCGACTCCTCCATACTGCTTTTTTATTAGTATACCAAATTTTTCGCATTTCACAAAATCATTTCCTGCTTGGGCTAAACACACAAAAGCGCACTGGAAAGATTGAAAGCAATGACATTGACAATGAAAAAATTGACAAAATTATGTAATATTAATGCATTGATGCGTCATCGATCACATGGTAAAATAAAAAAATAGGAAAGTGACAAAGCGGGTCCGCTTTGTGTTGCGCCGCTGTGCGGCGCAACAATATCCCCTGTCGGGCGGTCCGCGAAGACAAAAGGAGGAGAATTCATGAAAAAACTGTTGGCACTCACCCTGGCGCTGGCGATGGCGCTCTCCCTCGGCGTGACCGCGCTCGCGAAGGACACCCCGATCCCCGAGGGCGCGAAGGTGGTCCGGGAAATCCACCTGCGCGCGGACGGCGTCTTCTTTTACGACATGCGGGAAAATTACTATGAGGACGAAGTCCCCACGACCGCGAAAATCTACCTGATTCCTGATATAAGTGATGGAGAATATTCGGACGCGGTCGCGGACGACGGCTCGACGATTTCGGCCGATGCTCTCTACCGTTCAAATCTGTATGATTATCTTGGCTGCGGGGAGGATGTGACCGACTTCTTCACCGCGAAGTTCAAGAAGGAGGAAGGCGCGAAAGCAATCAAATCGCTCAAGCTCGTCTCGAAAAAGATCGGTGATGTGGTCAGCAATGGCAGTTTTTACTTTGACGGCGCCGCTGAGCGTTGGGGCTTCATCGAGGGAGAGATGAAGGAGGGCTTCACCGACGACGAGACGAAGATCGGGCTGACCGCCACCTATAAGGCGAAGGACAATCTTGACATCACTCCGTGGGACTGGGGTGAAGGCGCTCTGTATCTCGCGAAGAACGGCAAGGTCATCGTGGACTTCAAGTTCTACGTCAAAAACGACGAGCGCGGCGCGGACGCCGACTTCAAGGCGGGCGACGGCGGCGTGGTCGTGAAGCCGCAGAAGAACGAGGACAACGAGATCACCTGGGAGAGTGAAAACGACACGCTGGCGTGGCTCGCCTTCACGAGCGACGACAACGCGGCAAAGTTCTACCCGAAGATGACCACCAAATGGAGCGACCAGGATTACACGGACTATTTCGCGGATCAGGACGCCTATCTCTATGACTTCATCGGCAATCCGCAGATCGCCTCGACGAGCCGCGCGACCCTTGACCTGCGGTATCCGTTCGTGGACGAAGACGGCGAGCTGACCGTCGACCCGGAGAACGCGGTCGTCTACACGATCGGCGAGGACGGCGTGCCGGTCGATATCACCTCCGAGTTCCAGTTCGTCGAGACGGACGACGGCGACTACGTCCTGCGCACGAAGACCCGCAGGCTCGGCACCTATATCATCGCCGAGAAGCCGGCCGCATCGGATGCGGAAGCGGCCGGGGCCCCCGCGGAAACCGCCGGGGAAGCGCCCGCCGGGGAGCCCGCCGCTCCCGTGAAGGCATTCCTGCCCTCCTTCGCGAAATAGGCGGATCAAAAATCGGGAGGACCCGCGGGCCGACGGCCCGCGGGTCCTCTTTGCGTCCTCCGCTCAGGAGACAAGCCTTTTGCGCCTCCAGCGTCCGGAACGGAAATAGAGGATTCCGAACACGAAGGGGAGCAGGGGGGAGAGGCATTCGCCCCAGCAGAGCCCGGCGAAGCCGAGCCCCAGCGGGACGCTGAGCAGCCAGCTGAGCGACAGGCGCATCACCACGGAATGGAGCATCGCGTTGAGCATGGCGAAGAGGGAGTCGCCCGCGCCGGTCGCGAAGGAATCGAAGGTGTACATGACCGCGTAGACGAGGCTGTTGAAGGAGCAGCAGACGCGCAGGTAGAAGACGCCCTCCCGCACGACCTCGGGGTCGGTGTTGAAGAGCCCGATGATCCGCGCGGTGAAGAGCTGTACCGCGAGGATGCCCGCCGCCGTGACGAGCAGGGCGAGGCGCAGGCCGCTCTTGGCGGTCTCTTCCGCCCGGCCGGTATCCCCCGCGCCGAGGTTCTGCCCGGCCATCGTGGTGACCGCCTGGCCGACCGCCCAGCAGGGCATGGCGGCGAAGGAGTTGACCTTGAGGCCCACCCCCGCCGCCGCGGCCACCGCCACGCCGTAGCCGTTGAGCATGCCGGTGACGAGCAGGTAGGAGAGGTTGAGCACGGTCATCTGCACGGCGGTGGGAAAGCCGATGCGCAGGATGGCGCGGCAGGTCTTGGGCGCGGTGCGGAAATAGGCGGGGGAGAAGTCGAGGGGGAGCCCCCGCCGCCGCAGGACAAACACGGCGGTCAAAAAGGAGACGCCCTGCGACGCGGCGGTTGCGATCGCCGCGCCTTCCGTGCCGAGGCCGAGCGGCCCGACGAGCAGCAGGTCGAGCAGGATGTTGACGACGGTGGCGACCGCCACGAAGAAGAGGGGGCTTTTGGAGTCGCCCAGCCCGCGCAGCACCGAGCAGACCGCGTTGTAGCCAAAGACAAAGACGGTGCCGAGGCAGATGACCCGCATGTAGCGGAGCGCGTGGGGCAGCGCCTCGGCGGGCAGGTTCATGAGGGAAAAGACGGGGCGGTAGGCGAGCAGGCCCGCCGCGGTGACGAGCAGGGCGGCCAGCGCCGACACCGAAAAGAGCGCGCCGGTCGTTTCCCGCTGGCCGCGCGTGTCGCGCGCGCCCTTATACTGCGCGATGAGCACCGCGCCGCCCGTGGTGACGCCGGTGCAGACCGACTGGATGATAAAGCTGAGCATGGCGGCGCTGCTGACCGCCGCGAGCCCCGCGCTGCCGACGAACCGGCCGACCACGGCCATGTCCACGATGCTGTAGAGGGATTGCAGCAGGTTTGCGAGAAAGAGGGGCGCCGCGAAGGAGAGAAGCTGTTTCGGCACGCTGCCGACGGTGAGATCGCGTTCCATGGTAAAATTCCTCGTTTCCATAAAATGAAAGGGGAGGCGGGGGCATGGCCCCCGCCTCCCCTGCGCATACCGCGCGGAAGACGCAAAAAGCCGCGGACGAAACATCGTCCGCGGCAAAATCGATCCGCATCATCCGGCGGGCACGCAGAACCGGACGGGTCCGTCCGAACGGACCCGCCGGGGAACTGTCTATCCGCCGATGAAATCGTAAAGCTCCGCACAATGTTTCATCGTTTCCAATTGTCCGGAGCGGCTTATGATACAGAGCTTCATGACAAAGCGTCCTTTCTGCTTTCTGAGGTCCATTATAGGCGGCGGGAGGCCGCCTGTCAAGAAGGCCCGGTCAGAGCCGCAGGCCCTTGACGTCCTTTTTGCGGGAGAGGATGATGTTGCAGCTGAGCTTTACGACGCCGGGCAGGCGGTAGAGGAACTCCTGCAAAAACCGTTCCATCTCCTCGCTGCTGGCGGCGACGGCGTGGACGTGCAGCTTGCTGCTGCCCGACACGAAGTAGATCTGCGTGACGGTGTCGCAGCGGTCGAGCGCATCCGCCGCGGGCTGGAGCTGCGCGGGCTCGGTCTCGATCTCAAAGTAGGCGGAGACGGCGCTGCCGATCTTCTGCGGGTTGATGATCGTCGTGTAGCCCTCGATGACGCCGCGCTTTTCCAGCGCGTCGATGCGGGCCCGCACCGCCACGCGGGAGACGCCCACCGCCTCGCCGATATCGGAATAGGACATCCGCGCGTTTTCGGTGAGCAGGGCGACGATTTTGCGGTCGAGCTCGTCCAGTCCCTTGAGATACATGCCGGTCAACCCCTTTCCCCGTTATTCTACCGCATTTTCCGCCGGAAAACAAGGCGGAACTTTCTTTTGGCAGGATTGACATTTCCGGCAGGGCGTGATAAACTGTCGTTAGTTACATAACGTAATTATAATATTACATAATGGAAGAAGGAGAAGCGCTTGGCAGGGGACATGACCGAGGGCGGGACGACCGGCGCGATCGTGCGCTTTTCGCTGCCCATGATGGGCGGCGCGCTGCTCCAGCAGCTCTATAACGTCGTCGACACGCTGATCGTTTCCCACTTCATCGGCGCGGGGGCGCTGGCGGCGGTCGGCTCCTCCTATACGCTGATGGTCTTTCTCACCTCGGTGGTGCTCGGACTCTGCATGGGGAGCGGCGTCATTTTTTCAATCTATTTCGGCGCGCGGGAGCCCGACGCCCTCCGGCGCGGCATCTTCAACGCCTTCCTCTTCATCGCGGCGGTCTCCTTCGCGATCTTCCTGCTCGCGGCGGGCAATCTCGACCGCATCCTGACGCTGCTGCACATCCCCGCGGACATCCGGGCGGACACCCGCGATTACCTGCGGATCATCTTCTGGGGAATCGGCTTCACCTTCCTCTACAACTTCTTTGCCGCCGCGCTGCGCAGCATCGGCAATTCCGCCGTCCCGCTCGCCGCGCTCGCCGTGGCGGCGGCCGCGAACGTGGCGCTCGACCTGCTCTTCGTGCTGCCGTTCCGCATGGGGGTCGCGGGGGCCGCGCTGGCCACCGTGCTCGCGCAGGCGCTCTCCGCGCTGATCGTGACCGTCTACAGCCTGCTGCGCGTACCCGCCTTCCGCCTGGAGCGCGCCGATCTCCGGCTCGACGGGCGGCTGATGGTCCGCATCATGAAATGCTCGGTCCTCTCGAGTATCCAGCAGTCGGTCATGAACTTCGGCATCCTGATGATCCAGGGGCTGGTCAACAGCTTCGGCGTGGCGGTGATGGCCGCCTTTGCCGCCGGGGTCAAGATCGACTCCTTCGCCTACCTGCCGGTGCAGGAGTTCGGTAACGCCTTCTCGACCTTTGTGGCGCAGAACTACGGCGCGGGCAAGCGGGAACGGATCCGCGCCGGGCTGCGCGCGTCGGTGGCGGGGGCGGCCGCCTTCTGTCTGGCGGTCTCCGCGCTGGTGGCGGCCTTCGCCCGCCCGCTCATGGAGATCTTCGTGCCGGCGGGGGAGACGGAGATCCTCGCGGTTGGGATCCAATACCTGCGCATCGAGGGCAGCTGCTACATCGGGATCGGGCTGCTCTTCCTGCTCTACGGGCTCTACCGGGGCCTTGAGCGGGCGCAGATGTCCATCCTGCTGACCGTCGTGTCCCTCGGCGTGCGCGTGGCGCTGGCCTACGCGCTCGCGCCCATCCCGCGGATCGGCCTGCTGGGCATCTGGTGGGCGATCCCCATCGGGTGGCTGCTGGCGGACCTGACCGGCTTCCTCTGGTACGGCCTGCGGTGGAAGCGGCTGCTCTCCCCGCTGGCGCGGCCGGAATAATAGGGCTCGCTTTGTAATTATGCATAGAAATTTGAGCCGCCTTTTGTTGGATTGGCAGAATTTTACCCGCGTGCTTGACTTTTCCTGCAAAAACAGTTATTACTAATAACAGTAATAGTTACTATTATATAATTAGGAGGATTTCAATGCTGGATTTGAAGGCGTTCCAGAAGATTACCTATGGGGTATACCTTGTGTCGTCCCGGTGCGGGGACATCTCGTCCGGCTGCGTGGTCAACACGCTGACCCAGGTAACGACCTCGCCCGCGCAGGTGACCATCGCGATCAACAAGCAGAACTACACGACCGAAATCATCCGGAAGTCGGGCCGCTTCACGGCGGTGGTGCTCTCCCAGTCGGCCATGATGGAGCTGATCGGCAGGTTCGGGTTCCACTGCAGCCGCGACACCGAAAAATTTGAGTCCTTCCGCACCCGCGTCGACGAGAGCGGCGTTCCCTTCGTCTGCGAGCAGGCCTCCGCGCGCTTCAGCTGCAAGGTGGTAAGCAGCATGGACGCGGGCACCCACATCATCTTCCTCGGGGAGGTGGAGGCCGCCGAGGTGCTCGACTCCACCGGACCGATGAGCTACGCCTACTACCACCAGATCAAAAACGGCGTCACACCGCCCAGGGCCTCGGTCTACCAGCCCGAGCCGGCAAAGGGCTACCGCTGCAGGATCTGCGGCTACGTGCTGGATTCCGACACGGTTCCGGACGGCTTTGTCTGCCCGATCTGCGGGCGGGGCAAAGAACATCTGGAAAAGATCACGGGCTGAGAGGGGGGCGCGGAATGAAGATGCAGGGTAAAACGGTCATCGTTACCGGCGGCGGCCGGGGCATCGGCTTCGGCATCGCGACCGCCTTTGCCAGGGAGGGCGCGAACATCGCGATCACCAACCTGAACGAGCAGGGCCTCGAGGAGGCCAAAAAGGCGCTGGAAGGGTACGGCGCGCAGGTGCTGACCGTCGTGGCGGACGGCGCGGACGAGCGCGCGGTGGCCTCGGCCGTCAAGCAGACGGCCGACCGGTTCGGCGGCGTCGACGTGGTGGTCAACAACGCGCAGGCCTCCAAATCGGGGGTGCTGCTCGTCGACCACACGACCGCCGACTTCGAGCTCGCGCTCCACAGCGGCCTCTACGCCGCCTTCTACTACATGCGGGCCGCCTTTCCCTACCTCAAGCGGGCGAAGGGGCTCGTCATCAACCTCGCGTCGGGCGCGGGGCTGTCGGGCAAATCGGGCCAGTCCTCCTACGCGGCCGCCAAGGAGGGCATCCGCGGCCTCTCCCGCGTGGCGGCGACCGAGTGGGGAGAATTCGGCGTGCGCGTCAACGTCGTCTGCCCGCTCGTGATGACGCAGGCGCTGGAACAGTGGAGCAGGGACTACCCGCAGCTCTACCGGGATACGATCAAGCATATCCCCCTCCAGCGGTTCGGCGACGCCGAAAAGGACATCGGGCGGCTGTGCGTCTTCCTCGCGTCGGAGGACGCCTCCTACATCACCGGACA
This sequence comes from Anaerotruncus massiliensis (ex Togo et al. 2026), assembly GCF_030825285.1. Taxonomy (NCBI): domain Bacteria; kingdom Bacillati; phylum Bacillota; class Clostridia; order Eubacteriales; family Oscillospiraceae; genus Anaerotruncus; species Anaerotruncus massiliensis (ex Togo et al. 2026). Next base: position 2,315 of record NZ_JAPJQF010000042.1, on the reverse strand, counting down.
GACGATCGAAATCCAGGGCGGCACCGACCTGCGGCCCTGACGGCGGATGCCGAATCCCCCGGCGAAAGCCGGGGGATTTTTTGCGTCGCCGGGGCCGCGCGCGGGAAAATTTCGCGCCGGCTTGCATCGCGGCGCTTTTCCGGTATACTAGATAGCGGGACATGCACCGTCCCGCCAAGAGACCAAAGCGATTGGAACGATGAGATGAAACGGCTGGTAATCGGGATTCTGGCGCACGTGGACGCGGGCAAGACGACCCTTTCGGAGGGGATGCTCTACCGCGCGGGGGAGACCCGCCGGCTCGGACGGGTGGACCACGGGGACGCCTTTCTGGATACCTACGCGCTCGAACGGGAGCGGGGCATCACGATCTTTTCCAAGCAGGCGCTGCTGCACCTGGACGGGGCGGAGATCACCCTGCTGGACACCCCGGGGCATGTGGATTTTTCCACCGAGATGGAGCGGACGCTCCAGGTGCTGGACTACGCGGTCCTCGTTGTCAGCGGCACCGACGGGGTGCAGAGCCATACCGAAACGCTCTGGCGGCTGCTCGAGCGTTACCGCGTCCCGACCTTCCTCTTTGTGAATAAGCTCGACCTGCCGGGCGCGGACCGCAGGGCGCTTCTGGCGGAAGTGCAGGCGCGGCTGGACGGCGGCTGCGCCGACTTCGGCGCGGACCGCCCGCGCGGCGCGCTGGAGGAGTCCGTCGCCCTCTGCTCGGAGGAGCTGATGGAGCGGTATCTCGAGGCGGGCGCGCTCGAAGACGGGGAGATTGCGGAGGCCGTCGCGAAGCGGCGGGTGTTCCCCTGCTTTTTCGGCTCGGCGCTCAGGCTCGAGGGGGTGGACGCGTTCCTCGCGGGGCTCGCGCGCTATACCCGCGAGCCCCCGCGCCGGGAGGCGTTCGGCGCGAAGGTCTACAAGATCGGCTGGGACGAGCAGGGCGTCCGGCTCACCTACCTGAAGGTCACCGGCGGCAGCCTCCGGGTCAAGGCGGCGGTTTCCGGAAGCCGGGAGGGGGAGCCGTGGGAGGAGAAGGTCAACCAGCTGCGCGTCTATACGGGGGCGAAGTTCCGGACGGTGGAGGAGGCGCTCCCCGGCATGGTGTGCGCCGCCGCGGGGCTTTCCCGCACCCGTCCCGGGGAGGGCCTCGGCGCGGAGCCGGATTCCGAGCTCCCGTCGCTGCGTCCGGTGCTCGGCTACCGGGTGGAACTGCCGCGGGGAGTGGACGCGCACACCGCGCTCACCCGTTTCCGCCGGCTTGAGGAGGAGGACCCGCAGCTGCACGTCGTGTGGAACGAGGCGCTCCAGGAGCTCCATGTGCAGCTCATGGGCGAGGTGCAGCTCGAGGTGCTGGGCAGCCTCGTCCGGGAACGGTTCGGGATGGAGGTCGGCTTCGGGCAGGGCAGCATCCTCTACCGGGAGACGATCGCCTCGACGGTGGAGGGGGTCGGGCACTACGAGCCGCTCCGCCACTACGCCGAGGTGCACCTGCTGCTCGAGCCGGGGGAGCGGGGAAGCGGGCTGCGGTTCGCCTCCGCCTGCCGCGAGGACGACCTCGACCGCAACTGGCAGCGGCTCATCCTGACCCATCTGGAGGAGAAGACCCATCCGGGCGTGCTGACAGGCGCGCCCATCACCGACATGAAAATTACGCTGGCGGCGGGGCGCGCCCACCAGAAGCACACCGAGGGGGGCGATTTCCGCCAGGCGACCTACCGCGCGGTGCGGCAGGGCCTGCGGCGGGCCGAAAGCGTCCTGCTCGAGCCGTGGTACGACTTCCGGCTGGAGCTGCCGTCCGAGGCGGTGGGCCGGGCGATGTCCGATCTGCAGCGGATGGGGGGCTCCTTCGCGCCGCCCGAGACGGAGGGGGACCGGTCGGTGCTGACCGGCAGCGCCCCCGTGTCCGAAATGAGGGGCTACCAGATGGAGGTCACCGGGTACACGCGCGGCAGAGGGCGGCTCTCCTGCTCCCTCAGAGGCTACGAGCCCTGCCACAACGCCGAAGAGGTGATTGCCGCCGCAGGCTACGACTGCGACGCGGATTTGGACAACCCGGCGGATTCGGTCTTCTGCGCCCATGGGGCGGGCTTCCTCGTCAAATGGGACGAGGTGCCGGCGCACATGCACCTCGAGAGCGTCCTCGACGCGCCGAAGGAACCCGCCGGCGTCCCCGGGGAACGCGCCGCCGAGCGGCGGGCGGCCGATTACTGCGCGATGGTGGCGGAGGACCGGGAGCTGCTGGAGATTTTCGAGCGCACCTACGGCCCCATCCGCCGGGACCCGCGCAAGGCGTTCCGCCCGGTCAGGAGGGAGCC
>NZ_JAPJQF010000041.1:0-23246 GCF_030825285.1 Anaerotruncus massiliensis (ex Togo et al. 2026) | reverse complement strand
CCCCGGAAGCACTTCCGGTACGGTTCCGGAGACTTGCCGGCAGAGGCATTGCGCCTGCGGCGCGGCGGCGGGCGGGATGCCGTACACCCGTCCGCTGATCCGTGAAGAGGGCGCCGCCGACTTTGGCCGCAGGCCAACCGGAGGCGGCGCTGGGGTCGCAGGGGCGCAGCCCCTCGCGCCCTTCTTTGGTTCCTTTCTTGGGCAAGCAAGAAAGGAACTCGCTGTCGGTCGACCACCGACAAACTATACCGCTCACTGAGCGGTATGCCTAAGGACCGCCGTCGGCCGACTACCGACAAACTGCGCCGCTCGATGAGCGGCAAACCCAAGAATCCCCCTCGGCGGGCAGCCGAAAACAATTATAAGGTCAGCTGCTCTCCGTAATCCTCCTCGCGGGGCATCATGCCGGCGGCCGGGAGGGTCTTGGTGCGGAACCGGTGGGGATTCGCGAGCATCCCTTCGCTGAACGGCTTCACCGAGGCGACGCGGTGGTTTTTCTTCTGCGTCATAACCGCGACGCCCTGCGTGGTGCGGGTCGCCTTGGAGGAGACGGCCCCGGCGTTGGCCAGCAGCATCCGCCCGGAGGAGGAGGTCATCAGGAAGTCCTCCCCGCCCTCGATCTGGAAGCAGGCCGCGAGCGGCGACGCGTCGGAATAGGCGCCCAGCAGTTTTTTGCGGTTTGTCTTGGTGGCGTAGCCCGAGAGGTCCACCTTCGCGGCCTTGCCGTTTTCAAAGAAGAAGAGCATGTAGCCCGCGTAATCGGCGGTGACCGCCATATAGACGGCGCTTTCTCCCTCGTCCATGCCGAGCTTGGCGGGGATGTAATCGCCCAGCACGCTCGCCTTGCCGTCGTCGAAGTCGCTCGCCTTCGCCTTGTAGACCTGCTGGCGGTCGGTGAAGAAGAGCAGGTCGGTGTTGTTGGTCGCCTCCACCTCGCGGGCGACGGCGTCCCCCTCCTTGAGCTTCTGCTCGCCGCTCATGCGCAGCGACTGGGGGGTGATCTTCTTGAAGTACCCCTCCCTCGTAAAGAAGAGGTGCACCGGATAGTCGGGAACCAGCGCCTCAGGCTCCTCCTCGTCCTCGCCCGACGGGTAGTAGAGGAGGCTCTTCCGGGGCTTCGCGTACTTCTTGCTGACCGCGCGGAGCTCGTCGATGATGATCGCGCGGACCTTTTTGCGGTCCGCGAGGATCTCCTCCATCCCGGCGATCTCCTTTTTGAGCTGGTCGGTCTCCTCGACCCGCTTGAGGATGTGCTCGCGGTTGAGCTGGCGCAGCTTGATCTCCGCCACATATTCCGCCTGCACCTCGTCGATGCCAAAGCCGATCATCAGGTTGGGAACGACCTCCCGCTCCTCGGCGGTCTCCCGCACGATCCGGATCGCCTTGTCGATGTCGAGCAGAATCTTTTTGAGTCCCATGAGCAGGTGGAGCTTTTCCTTCTTTTTGCCGAGCTGGTGATAGACGCGGCGCTTGACGCAGCCCTCGCGGAAGGCCGCCCACTCCTCGATCAGCTCCTTAACGCCGCAGACGCGCGGCATTCCGGCGATCAGGACGTTGAAGTTGCAGGAGAAGGTGTCCTCGAGCGGTGTGATGCGGAAGAGCTTGCGCATGAGCGCGTCGGGGTCGGCACCCCTCTTGAGGTCGAGGGTGAGCTTGAGGCCGGAGAGGTCGGTCTCGTCGCGCATGTCGGCGATCTCGCGGATCTTGCCGCCCTTCACGAGGTCCACGATCTTGTCCATGATCGCCTCAACCGTCGCGGTCGGGGGGATCTCGGTGACGTCGATGCAGTTGTTCGCCTTGTCGTAGCTCCAGCGGGAGCGCACCCGCACCCCGCCGCGTCCGGTCGCGTAGATCTTGCGCAGATCGTCCTCGTTGTAGACGATGTAGCCGCCGCCCGGGAAGTCGGGGGCGCGCAGCGTCTCGAGGATGTCGTGGCCGGGGTTTTTGAGCAGCGCGATCGTCGTGTCGCACACCTCGGCGAGGTTGAAGGGGCAGATCGAGCTGGCCATGCCGACCGCGATGCCGATATTCGAGTTGACGAGGATCGACGGGAAGGTCACCGGAAAGAGGGTCGGCTCCTTCTGGGTGTTGTCGTAGTTGTCGACCATGTCGACGGTGTCCTCGTCGATGTCGCGGAAGAGCTCCGCCGCGATCCCGTCGAGCTTGACCTCGGTGTAACGGCTGGCGGCGTAGGCCATGTCCCGGCTGTACGCCTTGCCGAAGTTTCCCTTGCTGTCCACATAGGGGTGCAGCAGCGCCTCGTACCCGCGCGACATGCGCACCATCGTTTCATAGATTGCCTGGTCGCCGTGAGGGTTCAGCTTCATCGTCTGGCCCACCACGTTCGCCGACTTGGTCCGCGCGCCGCTAAGCAGCCCCATCTTGTACATCGTGTAGAGCAGCTTGCGGTGGGAGGGCTTGAAGCCGTCGATCTCGGGGATCGCGCGCGAGACGATCACGCTCATCGCGTAGGGCATGTAGTTGCTTTCGAGCGTCGTCACGATCGGCTGCTCAATCATCACCCCGGCGTTCTCGATGACCGCCGAGGAGTTCACCGGTTTTTTCGGTTCCTTTTTGGGTTTCTTTGTTGCCATTCACTGCACCTCAATACTGTTTTGCGCCGGCCTCCGCCGCGGGAGCGCGGGCGCTTATGAGAGGTCCGCCAGCTCCAGATACTGGTAGCCGTTTTCCGCGATAAACTCCTTGCGTCCCGCCAAATTGTCCCCCAAAAGCAGGTCGAACATGTCGGAGGTCTCCTTCGCCTGGGAGGGGGTCACCTTGATGAGGCGCCGCGTTTCGGGGTTCATCGTCGTCAGCCACATCATGTCCGGCTCGTTTTCACCGAGTCCCTTGGAGCGCTGGACCGTGTATTTCGCGTTCCCGATCTCCTCGAGCGCGTGCGTCTTCTCCTGCTCGGTGTAGGCGAACCAGGTCTTGTCCTTCGTCGTGATCTCGTAGAGGGGGGATTCCGCGATGTAGACGCGGCCCTCCTCGATGAGGGTCGGCGCGAGGCGGTAGAGCATCGTCAGAATCAGCGTGCGGATCTGGAAGCCGTCGACGTCCGCATCGGTGCAGATGACGATCTTGTTCCAGCGCAGGCCGTCGAGGTCGAAGGAGGAGAAGTCCTTGTTTGCCTTGGTCGTGACCTCCACGCCGCAGCCGAGCACCTTGAAGATGTCGACGATGATGTCGCTTTTGAAGATCTTGTCGTAGTCCGCCTTGAGGCAGTTGAGGATTTTGCCGCGCACCGGGATGATCGCCTGGAATTCGCTGTCCCGGCCGAGCTTGCAGGCGCCGAGCGCCGAATCGCCCTCCACGATGTAAATCTCGCGCCGGGAGACGTCCTTGGTACGGCAGTCGACAAACTTCTGCACCCGGTTGGACATGTCCACCGTGCCGGCGAGCTTCTTTTTGAGGTTGAGGCGGGTCTTCTCCGCGTTCTCCCGGCTGCGCTTGTTGATGAGCACCTGCTCGGCGATCCGCGCCGCCTCGTCGGGGTTCTCGATGAAATAGACCTCCATCTGGTGGCGGAGGAAATCGTTCATCGCCTCATAGACGAATTTGTTGGTGATCGCCTTTTTGGTCTGGTTCTCATAGGAGGTCTGGGTGGAGAAGTTGGAGGAGACGAGCACCAGGCAGTCCTCCACGTCCGCGAAGGTGACCTTGCTCTCCCCCTTCTGGTACTTGCCCGCGTTTTTGATGAGGTTGTCGATCATGTAGGTGAACGCGAGCTTGACCGCCTTTTCGGGGCTTCCGCCGTGCTCGAGCCAGCTCGAGTTGTGGTAGTATTCGCATCGGCTCACCCGGTTGGAAAAGCAGAAGGCCACCGACAGCTTCACCTTGTATTCCGGCTTGTCCTCCCGGTCGCGGCCGCGGCGCTCCGCCTTCCAGAACTGGATGGGGGTGAGCGTCCCGTCACCGGCGAGCTCCGCCACATAGTCGACGATGCCGTTTTCATAGCGGAACTCCGTCTCCTCGAAGCCGGAGTCCGCCTGGTTTCTGAGCAGGAAGGTCACGCCGTCGTTGACGACCGCCTGCCGCTTGATCGTGTCGGCATAGTATTCGAGCGGGATGTCGATGTCGGTGAAGACCGCGAGGTCGGGCCGCCAGCGGATCTTCGTGCCGGTGGCGCGGCGGCGGGTCTCCTCCTTTTGAAGGCCGCCGACATTCTCCCCGTGCTCGAAATGCAGGGAGTATTTAAAGCCGTCGCGGTAGATCTCCACGTCCATGTATTCGGAGGAATACTGGGTCGCGCAGAGCCCCAGCCCGTTGAGGCCGAGGGAGTATTCGTAACTCTCCCCCTCGTTGGTCTGGTATTTGCCGCCCGCATAGAGCTCGCAGAAGACGAGCTCCCAGTTGTAGCGCTCCTCCCGCTGGTTGTAGTCCACCGGGATGCCCCGGCCGAAATCCTCGACCTCGATCGACTGGTCGCGGTAGCGGGTGATGAGGATCTTGTCCCCGTACCCCTCGCGCGCCTCGTCGATCGAGTTGGAGAGAATCTCAAACATCGCGTGCTCGCAGCCCTCCAGCCCGTCCGAGCCGAAGATCACCCCCGGGCGCTTGCGTACCCGGTCGGCGCCCTTGAGGGAGGAAATACTCTCGTTGCCGTAATCGGCGGTCCGTTTTTTTGGCATTTGCCTGCCTCCGTCTTTCTGTAATGCGGGAAATTCGCCCAGACGCAAGTTGTACGCCCGCTACGGGCGTACAACCTCGTAAAATCCAGCTTTTAGTTTACCCGTTTTTGCCGCGTTTTGTCAAGCGCGCGGCGGGCGCAGGCGCGCCATGTAGTATTCGTCGGCGTACTCCCCGTTCCGGATCGCCCCCATCCGCTTGGTGCCCTCGATCTCGAAGCCGAGCGACTTGTAGAGCCCGATGGCGCGGGCGTTGTCGGTGAACACGGTGAGCTCGACGCGCGTGAGCATGAGCCAGTTGTCCGCCACGTCGAGCGCCGCCTCCATCAGCGCGCGCCCGACGCCCCTGCCCTGCCAGTCGCGGTGGACCATGATGCCGAACCCCGCCGAATGGCGCATCCGGCCGGGATAGACCTGGAGGCCGGCGGTGCCGACGATCTTCTCCCCGCCCCCCGGCAGCGGCACGGCCGCCGCGAACTGGTGGTCGTCGGGGCCGAGGCCGTTTAAGTATGCCTCGCAGAACCCGAGCCGCTCGGAGGGAAGGGCGAGGATGTTTTCGCGCACGCCCTCCATGACGCGCAGCGCGTGGATGCCCTCCGCGTCGGACGGCCTGCATGGGCGTATGATAAATTCGGACATGGCGTTTCCTCCCGTCATTTGTGGAACAGGGCGCGGATCTTATCCCACAGCCCGCGCCTGGGGGCCGCCGGGGCCACGGGCGCCGCCTGCGGCTGCGCCGGGCGCATCACCGGCTGTACCGGGCGGGAGGCGCGCACCCGCGCCGACTCCTCCGCGCGCATATAGGCGAGCTTGAAGAGGTCGATCTGGCTGTCGATCGGGGGCTTGTCGTTCTTGACCGGCTCGTATTCCCCGTCGGAGAGCAGCCGCTTGGCCTTGACGTTGTCGGAGAACTCGAGGTCGAGCAGGTTCATGATCCGCGCCTTGAGCTTCTCGTCCCGGATGGGGGCCGCGACCTCCACCCGGCGCTCCATGTTGCGCGTCATGAAATCGGCGGAGGAGATGTACATCCGGCTGCGCTCGGGCGTGCCGAACACGTAGATGCGCGAATGCTCGAGGAACCGCCCGACGATGCTGACGACCTCGATGTTGTCGGTATGGCCCGGCACCCCCACCCGCAGGCAGCAGATGCCGCGGATGATCATGCGGATTTTGACCCCCGCCATCGACGCCTCGATCAGCTTGTCGATCACGTCCTTGTCGGTGAGGGAGTTGATCTTGACGGTGATCGCGGCCGGGCGGCCCTCCCGCGCGGCGATGATCTCCTGCTCGATGAACCGCAGCACCATCGGCTTCATCGAGACGGGCGCGGCCACGAGGTATTTGGTGTCCCCCACCGGGTTGCCGGTCAGGATGCCGTTGAAGATGCGGGTGCCGTCCTCGCCGAACTCACGGTCGGCGGTCATCAGGCAGAGGTCGGTATAGAGCCGCGCGGTGCTCTCGTTGTAGTTGCCGGTGCCGATCTGGGTGATGAAGCAGATCTTTTCCTCCACCCGGCGGGTGATGACCAGCAGCTTGGAGTGGACCTTGTATTCGCCCAGCCCGTAGACGACGTTGACCCCCGCCTCCTCGAGCCGCTTGGACCAGATGATGTTGTTCTCCTCGTCGAACCGCGCGCGCAGCTCGACGACGACGTGGACCTCCTTGCCGTTCTCCGCCGCCTTGATGAGCGCCGAGACGATCTGGCTCTCCCGCGCGACCCGGTAGAGGGTCATCTTGATCGACAGCACGGTCGGGTCGTCCGCCGCCTCGAGCAGCAGGGAGATGAACGGCTTCATGCTCTCGAACGGATAGGAGAGCAGGATGTCGTGGTCCTCGATCTGGGGGATCATCGGCCTGCCGGGCGTGACCAGGGAGGAATCCTGCGGCGTGAGCGGCGGGTAGAAGAGCCCCGGAAGCCCGCGGCGCTCCATCTTGGAGCAGAGGGTGAAGCCGAAGCCCATGTCGAGCGGAGAGAGGTTGAAGAAGACGCGGTCGCGGGTCAGCTCGAGCTTTTTGCAGAGCTGGTCGATGATCGCCTCGCTCGCCTCCCCCTGGAACTCGACGCGCACCGGCATCAGCTTGCGGCGGTTCTTGACCATCTCCTCCATGACGCTGCGGTAGTCCATGTCGTGGTCGTACATCGCCTCGTCGACGTTGATGTCGGCGTTGCGGGTGACGCGGAAGATCGTCTTGGCCACGACGACATAGCCCTGGAAGATGTGCTCGCAGTAGCGCAGCACGAGCTCCTCGAGCAGCACGAACTTGTTCTTGTCGAACGGCAGGTAGACGATCCGGTCGAACCCGGTGGACACGGGGATGATCGCCAGCTTGACGAACTCCCCCTTGGTTTTGAGCTGGGTGCAGATGTAGGTCTCCTTGTTGCGCAGGAAGGGGAAGGGATGGTGCTTGTCAATGATCTGCGGGGAGAGCATCGGCAGGATCTCGCCGCGGAAGTAGTTCTCCAGAAAGACGGTCTGCTCCTCGGTGAGCATCGAGAGGTCGAGATGCTCGATCCCCTCCCCCGCCATATCCGCCGAGAGGCGTTTGTAGGCGGCGTCCTTCTTTTCGATCAGCGCGCGGGTGTCCGCGAAGATCGCCTCGAGCTGTTCGGCGGGGCTCATGAGGGACTTGTTGTCGATCGCGTCCGGATCGAGCAGCGACGCGTCGGTCAGGGTGCCCACCCGGATCATGAAGAACTCGTCGAGGTTGCTGCCGAAGATCGAGAGGAACTTCAGCCGCTCGAGCAGCGGAATCGACCCGTCGCACGCCTGTTCGAGCACGCGCAGGTTGAACTTCAGCCAGCTGAGTTCGCGGTTCTGGTAGAGGATCGGGTTCGTGTTGTCGTTCATATTGCGTCCCCCCGTGACATTTTACAGGTTCTTTGCAGAGAAAAAAGGGAGTATTGCCAATCCGGCAATACTCCCTGTTACAGATCAGTTCTTCTTGTTATTGAATATTGACAGAATGTCGAAGAAATTATCGTCGTCGTCCCCGCCGGCCTCGGTCGCGGGAGCGCCGGGCTCCGCCTTGCCGTCGGTCTTTTTGCTGAAGCTGTAGTTGGGGAGGGTGAAGTTGCGGTCGCTGTCGAAGCCGGTGGCGATCACCGTGACCTTCATCTCATCCTGCAGCGAATCGTCGAAGGTCGCGCCCCAGATGAGGTTGACGTCGGGATGCGCGGCCTCGTGGATCATCGAGGAGGCGACGTCGATGTCGTCCAGGTCGATGTCGGGGGAGGCGGTGATGTTGACGATCACGCCCTTCGCGCCGTTGATCGAGGTTTCAAGGAGCGGGGAGGAGATCGCCGCTTCGGCGGCCGCGCGGGCCTTGTCCTTGCCCGAGGCGCTGCCCACGCCCATGTGGGCGTAGCCCGCGTCCTTCATGATCGCGGTCACGTCGGCGAAGTCGAGGTTGACCACGCCGGGGATGTTCACAAGGTCGGAGATCGACTGGACGCCCTGCTTGAGCACGTCGTCCGCCGCGGAGAAGGCGTTCTGGAGGGTGATCTTCTCCTCCGAGATCAGCTTGAGGCGCTCGTTGGGGATGACCAGCAGCGCGTCCACATGCTCGCGCAGCGCGGTGACGCCCATCTCCGCCTGCTCCATGCGGTGCTTTCCCTCAAAGTTGAAGGGCTTGGTGACGATGCCCACGGTGAGGATTCCCATCTCGTGGGCGACCTCCGCCACGACGGGCGCGCCGCCCGTCCCGGTGCCGCCGCCCATGCCTGCGGTGATGAAGACCATATCGGTGCCCTTGAGCGCCGAGGCGATCTCGTCGCGGCTCTCCTCGGCGGCCCGCTGGCCCTTTTCGGGGTTGCCGCCCGCGCCCTTGCCGCGGGTGAGCTTGTCCCCGATGTGCAGCTTGTATGTAGCATGCGAGCGCAGAAGCGCCTGGTTATCGGTATTGATCGAGATGAATTCCACACTCTTCATCCCCGACTGCACCATGCGGTTGATGGCGTTTCCGCCGCCGCCGCCGACCCCGACCACCTTGATCGAGACAACGTTCTCACTGTCACTGGCCATGTCGAAGTTCATTAACATCGCGGTTCCCCCTGTGCAATTCTATAAAATGGAATCCTGCAAGTCCCTTATCATCCAAACGCGCAATTCGATATACTATTAAATATTATCTTATCAGATTCAGCCTGATAAATCAATAGCAAACGCGCCCGGCAAGGCAAAATGTAATATTTCCCTCACGCCGCCGGAGAGGCCGGCGGGGAGCTTTCCGGAGCGGCTTCCGACGGCGCCGCGGAGGACTCCTCCGGCGCGGACGAGGGGGCCGTGCCCGGGATCGTCGCAAAGAGGTCGTCCTGCGGCGAGGCCGAGGACGCCGCCTCCTCCGAGGAGGAGCCCGCCGCCTCCGCGCCGCTCGAGGGCGCGGTGCCCGGGATGACCGCGAGGTCGGGGTTGTCCGAATGGACGGTGGGCTTTTTGTCCCCCTCCCCGGCCTGCGCGGCGGCGGTGAGCCGCCGTTTTTCCAGCTCCTGCCGGATGTCCCCCGGCCAGGAGTAGATCTCGTTCGTGGTGGGCGCGAGCGACACGTCCAGCCTGCCCTCGAAGGTGTCGGACAGCTCGTCCTCGATCACCTTCTTCGCGAAGCGCAGCTTGTAGGGCAGCTCGGTGCCGCCGCCCAGGTCGATCAGCAGGCGGTTGTCGTAGACGAGCATCATGTCGAGCTGGTTGGAGAAGTCCACGAGGGAGACCTTGCCGAAATCGGTCTCCTCGACCGCGTCCATCAGCCGGGAGAGCAGCAGGAAGCCGTACGCCTCCTTATCCGCCTCGTCCGTTTCCTCCTTGGTGTAGCCCTCGCCCAGCTTTTGGCCCACCTTGGGGTCGTAGAGGTACATGCCCGTGACCGTCATCACGTCCTGCGGCACCGACGCCGCGCCGATCTCCAGCACACGGCCCGTCTTGCCGATGACCACGTAGCCCGCCGCCGTGGATACCGCGCCGAGCGGCTTTGCCTGCGCGATCTCAAGGGTGAGGGTCGCGGGCAGCGTCCGCCTGAGGGCCACCCCCTCGACATAGGGGAACTGCTGGGTGAGCTTCTTTTCCACCCTGCGCGCGTTCACCCGGAAGAGGTTGTCCCCCACCTTGACGCCGCTGGCCTCGATGATCTCCTCCGCGGCGTACTTGGTGACGCCGGCGACCTCGAGCTTTTCGATCCGGAAGAAGACGGTCAGCGACAGTACGGCCACGACCGCCGCCGCGACAAGCAGGATCAGCAGATAGTAGAGCGTCTGGCGGCCGGTGCGCTTCCTGCGCCGGCGCGCGCCCGCGGCTGCCGCCGCCTGCGCCCGGTCGGGCGCGCGGGGCGTTCTGCCGCCGAATGAAAGGAGCTTCTGCTTCATGACGTCCTCCGTGTATCATAGTCCCCGGCAGGCCGGATACCAGTATACCGCGTATCCGCCGCGGATGCCTGCAAATCCTGTCGAACCGCCGCGCGGGACCTGATTTTCACTTCCCGCGGCCGCCCCAAAAGGGGCCGGCCGTCGGATTTGGCCGCGCGGCCGCCGCACGGCCGGGATGCGGCCGCGGCAGGGAAAGCCGCGTGCCCGCCCCCGCGGGCGCGGGCGGCGGTGCCTGGAAACGTGCTTATTATACCACGCGGGAGGCGTTTCGCGCAATCGCGGCGGCGGGGCAAATTTTCCCACCCGTCAGGGGACCCTGCGGATCGCCGCGCCGATCCCGCGCAGGTTCTCCTCGAAGTTCTCATATCCGCGGTCGATGTGGCCGATGTCCAACAGCTCCGTCTCCCCCGCGGCCGCCAGCGCCGCCACCGCGATGGCCGCGCCGCCCCGCAGGTCGGTGCAGTGCACCGTCGCGCTGTGCAGCTCCTTCACCCCGTGGACGAGTGCCACGCGCCCCTCCACCTTGATGTCCGCGCCCATGCGGATGAGCTCGGGCACATGCTTGTAGCGGCTCTCGAAGATGTTCTCCACAAAGATGCTGCTCCCCTGCGCCACGCACGCCGCCGCCATCAGCGGGGACTGCGCGTCGGTCGGGAAGCCCGGATAGGGCATCGTGCGCACCATGCTCATCGCGCGCAGCGGGCGCGCGGCGGTCAGGCGGATCTCCTCCGGCGCGGTTTTCAGCCGGCAGCCCATCTCCTCGAAATAGGGCAGCACCGCCGCCAGGTGTTCGGTGCAAACGCCGTCAAGCGTCACGTCTCCCCCCGTGACGGCCGCCGCGGACAGGTAGGTCGCCGCCGCGATCCGGTCGGGGATGACGCTGTGCTCGGCGGGGTGCAGGGACTTGACGCCGGTGATGTGCAGGTCGCCGTCCGGCGTGGTGCGCACCCTGGCGCCGCAGGCGTTGAGGAAGGCCGCCAGATCGGAGATCTCCGGCTCGCGCGCCGCGTTTTTGATGACCGTCTCCCCCTCGGCGAGGGAGGCCGCGATCATGATGTTTTCGGTCGCGCCCACGCTGGGGAAGGGCAGCGGAATGCTCGCGCCCCGCAGGCGGTCCTTCACCGTGCAGTTGAGGTAGCCGTGGTCCTCCTCGATCGTGACGCCGAGCTTTTCAAGCGCGGCCAGATGCAGATCGATGGGGCGGGGCCCGAGCTCGCACCCGCCGGGAAGCGAAATGCGCGCGTGGCCGCATTTGGCCACGATCGCCCCGAGAAAGACGATCGACGAGCGCATCCGGCGCATCAGCTCGTCTGGGATGCAGCAGCAACAGGAATCGGCGGCCCCGACGAGGATGCTGTCCCCTTCGCGCCGCGTTTCGGAACCAAGATGCTGGAGGATGTTGCAGGCGGCGTCGACATCCGTCAGGCGGGGGCAGTTATGTATCACACAGTCTCCCGACAGCAATGTCGCCGCCAAAATCGGCAACACGGAATTTTTCGCCCCGTGGACCCGCAACCGACCCTCCAGCCTTTTTTCACCTTCAATTAGCAGTTTCGGCATCTTCACGCACCCTTTCGCTTTTCGCAAGGGTACGGGAAGCCCTTGCAAAACCATACTATGCCGCATGGTCCCGCCGGGTGAAAGGGCAAATACGTGTAAAAGGGGACGCTTTCGCGTCCCCGGCGAAAATTACGCCTTGTAAAGCGCCATGATTTCCGAATAGATGCGTTCGTTCGCGTCGATGATCGCCATCGCCTGGGCGTTGCGGCCCAGCCGCCGCAGGGTCTGCGGGTCCCGGCAGAGCTCCTCCACCCGGCCGCTCAGCCGCTCGGGGGTCAGGTCCTTTTCCTCGATGACCACCGCCGCATCGTGCTCCGCCAGCACCATCGCGTTGTGGTACTGGTGGTTCTCCGCGACGTTCGGCGAGGGGATGAGCACCGACGCGGCGCCGCTCGCCTCCAATTCGGAGAGGGTCATCGCGCCCGAACGGGAGATGACGAGGTCCGCCGCCGCGAGGCAGTCGGGCATGTCGTCGATATAGGTGCGGATGTCGAGGCCGGGGGCGCAGGGGTCCACCCCGGCGGCGGCCAGCATCTGCGGGAAGCGGTCCTTTTCGATCGAGCCGGTCGCGTGGATGTGGAAGACGCCGCCGCGCCTCTGCTCCCACGCCATCAGCCCCGCGACCGCCTCGTTCAACCGGCGGGCGCCGAGGCTTCCGCCGAAGGAGACGATGCACACCCGGTCCCCCACGCCGAACTTTTTGCGCGCCTTCTCCCGGTCGGCAAAGAGAATCTCCTCCCGCACCGGGTTGCCGGTCACGATGTATTCCCTGCCCCGCGGCAGGTATCGTTTGGCCTCCTCGACCGAAATCAGCACCTTATCCGCCGTGCGCGCGAGCACCTTGGTCGTCACGCCGGGGAAGGCGTTCGACTCGTGGGTGACCGTCTTCACCCCCAGCTTGGCCCCTTCCCGCAGGATCGGCCCGCTCACATAGCCGCCCGTGCCGACGATCATGTCGGGGGCAAAATCGCGGATGAGCTTTTTCGCGCGGCCCCACGAGAGCATGAGGCAGCCCACCGAGCGGAAGTTGTACCTGACGTTGAACCAGGTGAGCTTCCTCTGGAAGCCCATGATCTCGATCGGCGCGAAGGCGAAGCCCGCCTTCGGGACGAGGCGCGCCTCCATCCCCTTGGGGTTGCCCGCAAAGAGGATCTCCACCTCGGGATGGCGGGCCTTGATGAAGTTGGCCACGGCGATCGCGGGGTTGATGTGACCCGCCGTCCCGCCGCACGCAAACAGAATTCTCATGTTGTCAGAGCCCTCCCAATCATCCCATATCCCGTCCCCGGCCGGGCAGGCCGCCATGTCTCCTCCGCCGAAGGCTCCTCTTAAGGTTCCGTCCCGCTAGGCCGGGCAGGCCGCCGCTACTCCTTCTCGAGGTTGGTCTGCCGGGAGACGGACAGGATAACCCCCATCTCCGCCAGGAGCATGACGAGCGCCGTACCTCCCGATGAGAAGAAGGGCAGGCTGATGCCCGTGTTGGGGATCGTGTTGCTGACGACAGCGATGTTTAAAATCGTCTGCACGCCCACCTGCGTCGTGAGGCCGATGGCGAGCATCGAGCCGAACCGGTCGCGGCAGCGCATCGCGATGACATAGCCGCGCCAGATGAGCAGCACGAAGACGAGAATGATGAGCGTCGCGCCGATGAAGCCGAGCTCCTCGCACACGACCGAGAAGATGAAGTCGTTCTGCGGCTCGGGCAGATAGAGGTGCTTCTGGCGGGAGTTGCCGATCCCGACGCCCATGAGCCCGCCCGAGCCGATCGCGTAGAGCGACTGGATCGTCTGGAAGCCCTTGCCCTGCGGGTCGATCCACGGATCGCGCCAGTGCTGGATGCGGCTCATCGCGTAGGGGATGACGCCCGGTATTAATACGATGACGACGACCGCCGCCGCCAGCAGCAGGCCGCCGATCATGAACCATTTCAGGTCGGTGCCGCCCACGAACATCATGATGATGCCGATCGACAGGATGAGGATGGTGCCGGACAGGTGCGGTTCGAGCAGCATGAGCAGGACCACGATGCCCATCAGCGCCAAAAACGGCCAGACGCCGTATTTGGGGTCCTTCATCCTGTCGTAGTTGGTGGAGATGAGGTGCGCGAAGATCAGCACGACGGCGAACTTCGCGAGCTCGGACGGCTGGAAGGTCGTAAACCCGAGCGGGATCCACCGGCGCGCGTCCTCGCGGGTATGGACAAAGAGCACGAGGATGAGCAGGAAGACGGTGCCGATGTAGATGAGGAAGGCAAACCGGTGCAGGATGTGGTAGTCGATGTTGGCGACGACGAACATCCCGATGATGCCGACGATCGCGAAGAGCAGCTGGCGGGAAATGTAATAGAAACTGTTGCCCGTCTCGTAGTAGGCGGACGCGTAGCTCGCCGAAAAGAGCATGATCAGCCCGATCGCAAGCAGAATCAGCACAAGGAACATAAAGGTCAGGTCGATGCCGCCCTTCTCTGCCCGGATGCGTTTTTTACGGGTTTTCCCCGCAGGCCGTGCCGCTTCCATCGGCAAGCACCTCTTTTCCGTTGGATTGATTTCGCCGGGGCCCCGCGTCACAGCAGGAGCACCGACCAGACGGCCAGCGCGCCGCCGAGGAGTCCCACGAGGGCGAAGACCGAGACGATCTTCACCTCGCTCCATCCGCACATCTCGAAGTGGTGGTGGATGGGGCTCATCTTGAAGAGCCGTTTGCCGTGGGTGGCTTTAAAGTAGCAAACCTGGATGATGACCGAAAAGGCCTCGCACCAGAAGACGACCCCCGCGAAGACGAGCAGCAGCGGCATCCCCACCTGGAAGGCGAGCGCCACCACCAGGCCGCCCAAAAAGAGGGAACCGGTGTCCCCCATGAAGACCTTGGCGGGATAGAAGTTCCAGACGAGGAAGCCGAGCGTGCCGCCCGCGAGAGCGGCGGCGATCACGCTCGCCTGGCCGAACTGGAGAATCCCCGCGATGACGAGGAAGACCACCGCATAGACGAAGGTGACCGACGAGGAGAGCCCGTCGAGGCCGTCGGTGAGGTTGACGGCGTTGACGAAGCCGGTGATGATGATCATCGCCAGCAGGTAGTAGAAGGGCCCGAGCTCCAGCGTGCCCAAAAAGGGCACCGCGACCGCCGTCGAGCGGTCCCCCGCGATGTAGAGCATCACGAGGTAGAAGACCCCGATGACCAGCTGCATCAGGTATTTCTGGCGCGCCGTCAGCCCGAGGTTGCGGTGCTTGACCACCTTGATGTAGTCGTCCAGAAAACCCACCGCGCCGAACGCGAGCGCCATCGCGACCCCCGCAAACAGCTTTATATTACCCCGCGGGTCGCCAAGATATCCCTGCGCCGCGGGCGAAAGCCAGAGGGTCGAGACCCCGATCACGACCGCCGCCGTGATGCCGATGATGAACATGACGCCGCCCATGGTGGGGGTGCCCTGCTTCTTCTTGTGCCAGGCGGGGCCGATGTCGAGGATCGTCTGGCCGAACTTGAGCTTGTGCAGGAAGGGGATCATCACGAACCCCAGCAGGGCCGTGACGGCAAACGCGACCAGCGTGATCAGGATGAGGGTCATGCCGCTATTCATTCACAACTTCTCCCTTATACAGTCCTTCGAGGATCTCCTCCATGCGCATGCCGCGGCTTCCCTTGACCCATACGGCGTCGCCCGGGCGGATCTCCTCCCGCAGGCGCGCGAGCAGCTCCTCCTTATCGCCGAAGAGCTCGACGGGGATGCCCCCCTCCGACGCGCCCTGTCGATAATAGCACGCATCGCCGCCGTATGCAAGCAGCAGGTCGATCCCCTTTTCGGCGGCGAACGCCCCGATTTCCCGGTGCGCCCGCTCCGAGATCGCGCCCAGCTCGAGCATCCCGCCGAGCACCGCGATCCGCCTGCCCGTGCAGGGATGGCCCGCCAGCGTCTCGAGCGCGGCCCGCATCGAGTCGGGGGAGGCGTTGTAGCAGTCCTCCACCACCGTGATCCCCCGCCAGTGCACCACCTTTTGGCGCATGCCGGAGGGCATGTATTCGCGCAGCGCCGCCGCGCATTTTTCGGGCGGGATATCCAGCGCCAGCCCGGCGGAAAAGGCCGCGAGCGCGTTCAGGACGTTGTGCCGCCCCGCGCAGGGGATCGTCACCGGCAGCTCGCCGAATTCGCCGCAGAGGAGGAAGGAGGTCACTCCCTCCCCCTCGCGGAGGTCCTTCGCCCGCAGGCCGCAGGCGGGGTTTTCAATGCCGTAGAAGCGCACGTCGAGGCGGGGGATCCGCACCCGCGAAAGCAGGTCGTTGTCCCCGCAGAGGAGGAGCGGCGCGCCGTCGGGCAGCGCGTCGGCCAGCTCCAGCTTGGCTTTCAGGATGTTTTCGCGGGAGCCGAGCCGCTCCAGATGGCTCACGCCGATATTCGTGATGACGCCGACGTCCGGCCTTGCCACGCCGGCCAGCGCCGCGATCTCCCCGAGCCCCTGCATCCCCATCTCGACGACGGCCGCCTCGGTCGTGCGGTCGAGGCGGAAGAGGGTCTTGGGGAGCCCGATCTCGTTATTGAGGTTGCCCTCCGTCTTGAGGGTCCGGTAGGCGCAGGAGAGCACGTCGGCGATCATCTCCTTGGTGGTCGTCTTGCCGACGCTTCCGGTGACCCCCACGCAGCGGATGGAGAATTTGGCGCGGTAGGCCTTCGCGATCTCCATCAGCGCGCGCTGGGTGTTCTTCACGTAGAGCACGGTGCCGGGGCCGTAGTCGCGCCGCTCGTGCGCGACTGCCGCCGCGGCGCCCAAACGCAGGGCGGCGGGGATGAAGTCGTGCCCGTCGAACCGCTCCCCCTCGAGCGCCACGAAGAGGCAGCCCTCCGGCAGGCTCCGGGAGTCGGTCGAGATCACGTCGACCGCGCCGGGATAGCTCCCGGGACAGCCGACCGCCCGCGCGATCTCATCGATCGTCATGCGTTCCATTGCGTCACCCCTTTCGTCTTGCCAGCAGATCCAGCACAATCTGTTTTTCGTCGAAGCAGATCGTCTCCCCCTTCAGCACCTGGTAGTCCTCGTGGCCCTTGCCCGCCAAGATCAGCACGTCGTCCGGCTGTGCGTGGTCGAGCGCCCACTCGATCGCCGCGTAGCGGTCGGGGATGATTTCATACGGGGTGTCTGGGTGCTCGAGCAGGCCGGGCTTCGCGTCCTCGATGATCTGCAGTTCGTCCTCGTCGCGCGGGTTATCCGACGTGAGGATGACAAAGTCGGAGAGGCGCGCCACGATCTCCGCCATCTTTTTGCGCTTGGTCCGGTCGCGGTTGCCCGCGCAGCCGAAGAGGGTCACGACCCGCCCCGCGGCGAACTTCTGCATCGTCGTGATGATCTTTTCGAGCCCGTCGGGGCTGTGGGCGTAGTCGCGGATGACGGTGTAGGGGGTACCGGTCGGGAGCACCTCGATGCGCCCGACCACGCCCTTGCAGCTGCACAGCCCCGCGGCCGCCTCCTCCACCGTGAGCCCGGCCGCGATGCAGCTGCACGCGGCGGTCATCGCGTTGGCGACCGAGAAATCCCCCGGGATTGGCAGGCGCACCCGCGCGATCTGCCCCTTCCCCACCAGCATGAACCGGCTGGAATCGGGCGCGGGGCGGATGTCCTTGGCGGTGTAGTCCGCCTCGTCCGACTGGGTGGAGAAGGTGATCTTCGGACAGGTAATCTCCTCCGCGAGCCGCTGGCCGTAGGCGTCGTCGACGTTGACGACGGCGGTGCCGCACATCGAAAAGAGCTTCTTTTTGGCGTGGTAGTAGTTTTCCATGTCGTGGTGGTAATCGAGGTGGTCCTGCGTCAGGTTGGTGAAGGCCGCCGCCTCGAAGCGGAGCCCCGCCAGCCGCTGCTGGTCGAGCGCGTGGGAGGAACACTCCATCACGACGTACCGGCACCCCGCGTCCGCCATGCGCGAAAGCATCCCGTGCAGCGCGAGCGCGTCGGGGGTGGTGTGCTTGGCGGGCAGGACGATGTCGTCGATCTCGTTGTGGATGGTGCCGATGAGCCCCACGCGGGCGCCCGTGGTTTCCAGAATGTGCTTGACCATGCAGGTGACCGTCGTCTTGCCGTTGGTGCCCGTCACGCCGATGAGGCGCAGCCGCCGCGCGGGGTTGCCGTACCAGTTGCCGCAGAGCAGGCCGTAGGCGAGATGGGTGTCCGCGCAGAGGATCTGGTTTTGAAGCCCCAGGTCCCGCTCGCACACGACCGCCGCCGCGCCCGCCTCGACCGCGCCCTTCGCGTAGCCGTGCCCGTCGGCGCGGGTCCCGCGGATGCACACGAAGAGCATCCCCGGCTCCACCTGCCGTGAATCGGAGGTGACGCCCTTTATTTCACAGTCCTTGACGGAGCCCTCGTATTCGACTCCCTCGAGCAGCTTGGAAAGCAGCATGTTGTGGACCCCTTTCAGGAAAAGATGCCGGCCGTCATTCGGTGACGGGAGCGGTGCTTTCAACGCACTGAATGGTGACGACCGTCCCGGCCTCCACCTGCTCGCCCGCGGCGGGCGTCTGGGAGGACACCACCTGGTGGGTGCCCTCGATCTGCTCGCCCGAAATCGAGATGTTGAGCCCCGCGCCCACGATCGAGCGGTTGGCCTCCTCGACCGTCTTGCCGACCACGTCGGGCACCGGGATGAGGTCGCCCGCGCCCTCCTCCTCGGTGTAGAGGACGATGGTGCCGCCCTCGGGGATCGTCTCGCCCGCCTCGGGGATCTGGCGGAGCACCTTGGTGCCGTTTCCGACGACGCGGTATTTCAGCCCGCTGACGCGGCATTTGTACTGGGCGTCGTGCAGGTCGAGGTTGATGAGGTATTCCGCCTTGGTGGCGACGTTCGCGAGCTCCTCCTCGGTGTACTGCGGCTCGATGCCCATGTAGGGCAGGGTGTCCGCCAGCACCGCGCCGACGATCGGCGCCGCGACGGTGGAACCGTAGGCGTTGTAGATGTCCGGGTCGTCGATCAGCACGAGGCAGGCCACCTGCGGGTCCTCCACCGGCGCGAAGCCGAAGAAGGAGAGGGTGTTCGGGGTGCGGCCCTCCGACTTGAGCTTGGGGCTGTCGAGCTGCTCGGAGGTGCCCGTCTTGCCGCCCACGCGGTAGCCGGGGATCTGCGCCTGCCGGCCGGAGCCGTTGGCGACGACCTGCTCGAGCATGAGGCGCATCTCCTGGGAGATGTCCTCCGAGACGACCTGCCGCTTGACGACCGGCTCGGTGTTGGAGATGACGTTGCCCTCCGCGTCGACGATCTGCTTGACGATGTAGGGCTGCATCAGCTTGCCGCCGTTGACCGCCGCGCTCGCGGCGGTAATCAGCTGGATCGGCGTGACCTTGAAGGTCTGGCCGAAGGAGCTGGAGGCGAGGTCGTTGATGGTGTAGCGCGCGTGGTAGATGCTCGTCGCCTCGCCGGGCAGGTCGATGCCCGTCTTCTCGGTGAGGCCGAAGTTGGAGAAGTATTCGGCGAAGTTCTGCGCGCCCATGCGCTGGCCGATATCGATGAACGCCGGGTTGCAGGAGTTCATGATCGCGTGCTCGAGGTCCTGCTGGCCGTGGCCCTCGCCGCGGCTCGCCCAGACCCAGCAGTGGTAGGGGGTGCCGTTGACCGTCGTGGCGCCCGAGCAGTAGAAGGTCGACTGCCGGGTGACCGCGCCGCATTCCAGCGCGCCCGAGGCGGTGATGATCTTGAAGACCGAGCCCGGCTCATAGGGGTCGGAGATCGCGTAGTTGCGCCACTGGGCGTACCACGCCTCCCGCAGCGCCTGGTCGTACTGCTCCTTGGTGGCGACCGTCTTGAGGTTTTCGAGCTCCTCGCGCTTTTTGTCGTCGAGGATCTCGTAGGGGTTGTTGGGGTCGAAGTCGGGCTTGGAGGCCATCGCGAGCACCGCGCCCGTCTTCACGTCCATGACGACGCCCGTCACCCGGTTGCGCACCTTGTGCTCGGGCAGCGCGATCTCGAGGTTCTTTTCGAGGAAGTGCTGGATCGTCTCGTCGATCGTCAGCACGAGGGAATCCCCGTCCTTGGCGGCGTACTCCTGCGAATATTGCAGGTCCATGTCGACGCCGCGGCTGTTCTTCATCGAGACCACGCGCCCCGGCGTGCCGGCGAGCACCTTTTCGTAGTAGCTCTCCAGCCCGTAGGCGCCGTGGTTGTCGTCGTTGGCAAAGCCGAGCACCGCCGAAGCGAAGTTTCCGTAGGGGTAGTAGCGGCGGGTGTCCTGCTCGAGGAAGATGAGCCCCGTGAGGCCGTTCTCGCTGACAAAGGTCATCAGCTCATCCGCCTGCGGCTTCTCCACCTTGGTCTTGACCACCTGGTAGAGGGTGCCCTTGAGCGCGAGCTTCTTCTGGATCGACTCCTTGTCGAGCTCGAGAAACTTCTCGAGCGCCGCGGTGACGTCCGACTCCTTTTCGGGGGTGTCGATCAGCCCAGGCGCGACGCACACCGACCAGACGGTCGCGCTCTTGGCGAGCGGGTTGCCGTTGGTGTCGTAAATCGTGCCGCGCTTGGCCCCGATGCGCTCGCTGCGCAGCTGCTGCTGGAGCGCGCGCGCCTGGAGGGCCTCGCCCTCGACGACCTGCAGCTTGAAGAGCTGGTGCAGAACGACGCAGAAGCCGAAGACGATCATCGCCACCAGTACGACGATCATCCGGCTTCTCATATGATAGGTTGGAGGCTTTGCCATCTTAATATACCAGTCCTTTGCAAAAGTTACGGGCGCGCAACCCCGCGAACCGGCGGGATTGCCGTCGAAAAGGGCGCAAAATGCGAGGAAAGCAAGAAGTACGGACGGGTACGCGGTCCCTCCCTCAATCCTTCTTGCTTTTCGTGCCACTCTATATTTATGGATGCGCCATCCGTTTTAGTCCTCGCCAAGCCGTTCCTTGACGTTGATGATCGCCAGCTCGACCTTGTCGAACAGCGACTGCTTGGGCGATTCGCTTGTCAGTTCGATCTTTTCCCCCTCGCTCAGGTCCACGTAGGTGACCTGGCTTTTGTCCACCGGGAACATGCCGAGCGTCTGCGTGGCATAGTCCTCAACGTTGCGCAGAGAAATTTTGGCGTCCAGTTCCGCCGTCAGGCGGGTGTATTCGCTCTGCTCCTTTTCGAGCAGCGAGGTCTGATGGGCGATCTGCTGGCTCAGCTCGGTGAGCACCGCGCGGCTGTAAAGCATCGTGACCACGATCCCCACGACCACCGCGGCCGCCGCCACAATGCCCAGCACGGTGGCCGTCCGGCGGCGCGCACGCGCCTTGACGCCGGGGTTCGCCACGACCAGGGTCGGCCTTTTCACCCGCATCCGCGGCTTTGGCTGGAACCGGTCCAGATCGTAGGCAACGCTGCCGTTTCCGGCGTATCGCGTCTGCATGGCGCCTTCCCTCCTTCTATAGTTTCTCAATGATGCGCAGCTTGGCGCTCTTGCTGCGGCTGTTGGCCGCGAGCTCCGTTTCCCCCGCCTCGATGGGTTTTTTGTTCACGAGTTTCCCTTTGGGCCGGTTGCCGCACACGCACACCGGAAAGTCCGGCGGACAGGTGCAGCCCCTGCAAAGCGCCGCATACCGCTGTTTGACCATGCGGTCTTCCAACGAATGGAAGGTGATGATTGCCATGCGCCCGCCGGAGCGGAGTCTTTCAAACGTTTCGCCGAGAAAAACAGACAGGCTGGAGAGTTCCCCGTTTACCTCAATTCGGACCGCTTGAAAGACGCGCTTTGCAGGATGCCCGCCCTCGCGTCTCGCCCTTGCGGGGATCGACGCGCTAATCAGTGTTGCCAGTTCTCCGGTAGTGGCAATGGGGCGCTGCGTTCTGGTTTGCAAAATATGTTTAGCGATCATCGGCGCGAATTTCTCCTCGCCGTAATCGCGGAACACCCGGCACAGTTCCTTGAAGTCATAGCCGTTGATCACGTCGTAGGCGCTCAGCCCCGACTGGGACATGCGCATGTCGAGCGGCGCGTCGTGCATGTAGGAAAAGCCCCGCTCGGGGGTGTCGAGCTGGTGGGAGGAGACCCCCAGGTCGAGCAGGATGCCGTCCACCCCGTCGATCCCCAGCCGGTCGAGCACGCCGTTCATCTGGGAAAAATCGCTCTGCACGACGACGGCGCAGGGATAGGGCGCGAGCCGTTCGGAGGCGGCCTTCACCGCGTCGGGGTCCTTGTCGAGCGCGACCAGCCGTCCGGTGGTCAGGCGCTTTGCGATTTCGGAGGAGTGCCCCGCGCCGCCCGCCGTCCCGTCGACATACACGCCGTCCGGGCGGATGGCCAGGCCCTCGATGCACTCGTCCAGCAGGACGGGGCGGTGTGAAAATTCCGCCATCGCCTAGAACCCCAGCTCGTCCATCGCGGTCGCGATGGACTGGGCCGTAAGCTGCTCGTTCTGCTTCTCCCAGCGCTCGCTGTCCCAGATCTCGGCGCGGTTGGAGACGCCCGCGATCGTGACGTCCCGGTCGAGCCCCGCGTATTCCCGCAGGTGCGCCGGCAGGAGCACCCTGCCCTGCTTGTCCGGCTCCGCCTCGGCGGCTCCCGCGAAGAAGAACCGGTTGAGGGGGGCGGATTTGCTGATGGGCAGCTCGTGCAGCTTTGCCGCGAGCTGGTCCCACTCGTCCACCGAGTAGACGAAGAGGCAGTTGTCGAGCCCGCGCGTGATGATAAAACGCTCGCCCAGCTCCTCGCGCAGCTTCGCGGGGAAGTTCACCCGGCCTTTCGCGTCGATGCTGTGGGTGTACTGTCCTGTGAGCATTTTATCACCTCCCTCCGGGCTTGTCCACCACTTGGGTGGCGATTCCTCCACTTTTAACCACTTTTCACCACTTTTACCTCTTTATTATACTTGCCGCAGATAAAAAATGCAAGTGCTTTTCTTTTCCAGCAAAAAAAAGACGCCGAAATTTTCGGCGTCTTTTTGTCGAATTTAGCCTGTTTTATCCCCTCAAAGCCCCATTCGGGAGCGGGTTTCCAGCATTTGGCCGCCGCGCGGGAACTGTCGAAACTTTCCAGCAGAAACAAGGGCCGGAAGCACCTTCGCGCGCGCGATGGAAAAGAAGTGCCCGGACGGCTCAATCGTCCGCGTCCTCCCCCCACGGCGCCGGTTCCGGGGCGCGCCGCTCGCGCTCCGCATTCTGCTGCAGCCTCCAGTCGGCGACCAGCGCCGCGTCCCGCTGGGCGTCCAAGACCTGCACCTTCCCGTCGCACCCCATCGCCTCCGCAAGAAGCCGCAGCAATTGCAGCGCGCTGGTGAAGGAGACGCGCACGTTCCTGCCCACCCACGTCAGAAAGCCCTGCCAGCTGTCGTTCTGCCGGTAGATCACCTGCACGACGAAATCGTACGGCTCCTGCATGGTGGTTTCCAGCTCCCGGCGCCGCTCATACCGGAGCGTGTCCAGCGGAACCGGCTGGCGGTTCGCCTGGAGCTGGCGGCGGCTGCTGAAATAGCGGACATCCCTGTCCGCGCAGGGAAACCGGAGGTAACGGTAGATCGCGTCCAGTTCCAAAAAGAGGTCCCCGAGCCCGTAGAAGCTCACCGGCTCCGGGAGGTAGACGTTGCTCAACGTCCCGGCGGGCTGCCCCTCCGCCTCCCGGCTCAGGCGGATCAGGACGATCTCCGCTTCGGTCCCCAATTGGCCGTAGTTGACTTTCATGACCTTCCATCCTTTCGCAAAAGAAAAGCTCCGGCCCCGGAATACGGCCCGGATTGCAACATAATGCGTATTATGTTGCA
>NZ_JAPJQF010000040.1:0-23564 GCF_030825285.1 Anaerotruncus massiliensis (ex Togo et al. 2026) | reverse complement strand
CTTCTTCCGCCGACTTCTTGGGCGCGCAAGAAGTCGGCCCGCCCGCCGGGGCGGGACCCGGCAATCCCCGCCGCCGCAGGCGGCACATCTGGAGCGCCCCGAAGGGGTGCGGAAAAAACCCCGCCGGGCGCAGCGCGGCAAATCCAGGACCGCCGCCGGGGCGGGACCCGGCAATCCCCGCCGCCGAAGGCGGCTCATTCAGAGCGCCTCTATGAGGCGCGAAAAAGCCCTCCGGCCCTCGGGCGGAAAACCCAAGAAAGCCCAGGCTGGGGCGGACCCCGGCAATCCCCATCTGCGCCGCTCCCTGAGCGGCAAAAAAGGAGAAGATCATGCCACAGGTATCCCTGATCAAAACGGAAAGCTACGACCCTGCGGAGGTGGAGCGGGCGGTTGCCCGCCACTTTGAGCTGCTCGGAGTGGGGGCGTTTTCGCCCGACGCGCGGGTGACGGTCAAGCCGAACCTGATTATGCGCTGCCCGCCTGAACGCACCGCCACGACCCATCCGGCGGTGATCGAGGCGGTCGTCCGCCAGCTTCAGGCGCGCGGCGCGCGGCGGATCACGATCGCGGACAGCCCTGGCGGGCTCTACACCCCGCAGATTCTCTCCGCCGCCTATGAGGCGACGGGGATGGCGGCGGTGGCCGGACGCACGGGCGCTTCGCTCAACCTGTCGGCGGGCTCGCGGAACGTGCATGTCGCGGAGGGGGCCCTCTGCCGCGACTTCGACGTCATCGACCCGGTCGCGGACGCGGATTTCGTGGTCAACTGCTGCAAGCTCAAGACCCACTGCATGACCACCCTTTCCTGCGGGGTCAAGAACCTTTTCGGCTGTGTGCCGGGACTTTTGAAGCCCCAGCTCCACTACCGTTTCCCGGACGGGGAGCAGTTCGCGCGGATGCTCGTCGACCTCTCGTTGCTCGTGAAGCCGGGACTGACCGTCGCCGACGCGGTCGACGCGATGGAGGGGGACGGCCCCACCGGCGGCAGGCGGCGGCATGTGGGACTGACCGCCGCCGCGAGATACGACGGCCTCTACGCGCTCGACCTCGTATTGGCGGGGCTGATCGGGCTCGGCCCCGACCGGGTGCCCATGCTCGCGGAAG
Organism: Anaerotruncus massiliensis (ex Togo et al. 2026); assembly: GCF_030825285.1. Classification (NCBI taxonomy): domain Bacteria; kingdom Bacillati; phylum Bacillota; class Clostridia; order Eubacteriales; family Oscillospiraceae; genus Anaerotruncus; species Anaerotruncus massiliensis (ex Togo et al. 2026). The sequence goes on along the minus strand of NZ_JAPJQF010000040.1, from coordinate 22,460 downwards.
CGGTGCGGCGCGGCCTCTGCCCGGACGGCGTCTCCGGCGTGGAACTGCTCGGGGACCCGCTGCCGCCGGTGATCGAGGATTTCCTCATGCCCGCGAGCAAAAAGCTCAATTTCAGCGGGAGCCTGCCGGGGCCGCTTGCAAAGGCGGTCGACTGGCTGGAGCCGCGCCTTGCCCCGCGTCCGAAGGTGCGGGAACGGGACTGCGTCGGCTGCGGCAGGTGCGCCGAGAGCTGCCCGGCAAAGACGATCGCGGTGACGGGCGGCAAGGCGAAGATCGGCTACGCAAAATGCATCCGCTGCTTCTGCTGCCACGAGATGTGCCCGGTCAGGGCGATCGATATCCGGTCGGTGCCCGTCTTCCGGTTTTTGAGCAAGGGCCGCTGAAGGGGTTCCCAAAAAGAGGAAGAGTGTGTTACAATAGAAAAAACGGCAGGTGATGGCGATGAAGAAAACGGTGATTGTCGACGCGCCCGGTAAGGTGAACCTTGCCTTGGACGTCACGGGGAAACGCCCCGACGGCTACCACACGATCGATACGATCATGCAGGCGGTCGACCTGTGCGATACGGTGACGATCTCCCGCATGTCCGGGAAGGGCATCTACATATCCTGCGACCGGCAGATGATCCCCTGCGACGAGACGAACTACGCCCACATCGCGGCACGGAAGTTTTTTGAGCGGTTCGGCCAGCCGGACACGGCCATCTCGATCGATATTCAAAAGCGGATTCCGGTGCAGGCGGGCCTCGCGGGGGGCAGCGCGGACGCGGCCGGGGTGCTTGTGGGGCTCAACGCCCTCTTCGGGACGGGCGCGGACCGCGGGACCCTCTGTGAAATCGGCGTGCAGGTGGGCGCGGACGTGCCCTTCTGCATCGTGGGCGGCACCCGGCGCGCGCGGGGGATCGGCAACGAGTTCACCCCGCTGCCGCCCCTGCCCGCCTGCCATATCCTCATTGCCAAGCCCGGCCCGGGGATGTCCACCCCCGAGAGCTACCGCCGCTACGACGAGCGCGGCGTGAAGCGCCGCCCCGATATGCCCGCGCTGCTCCGCCAGCTCGAGGCGGGGGAGCTCAGGGCGTTTGCCCGGGGGATGGTCAACGTCCTCGAAGAGGTCGCCGACCTGCCTGAGATCCCCTTCCTGCGGGAGCGGATGTGCGAGGCGGGCGCGCTCGGCGCGCTGATGAGCGGGAGCGGCTCGGCGGTGTTCGGCATCTTCGAGGACCGCGGCCCCGCCAAGCACTGCATGCGCCGGCTCTATTCCCACGCGGAAGCGGTTTTCCTCTCCCGCGCGGTCACCTACGGGGCGGTCGTCCTCGATTTGTTGGACCGGGAGCCCTGAAACCGAAAAGCCGCCTGACAAGGCGGCTTTTTTCGCGGGAAAACGGTTTGCGGCGTTTTAGAGGGTTCGGGCGCGCCGGGACGCGGCCGGTTTTGTGCGCAAAATTTCATCGGAATTTCAGCGTTTCTTCACACCGTGTCGAAAAAAGGCACACACAGGCGCGGTATGCTCTTCTTGCCGGCAGGGAAAGCCGCCGGCTTTTCAGAGGTTTTCCTCCACTGCGCCGGGGCGCAGAAAAATCAGTTTTTTCCAATCCCTCCAGCGAAAGGGCCGCCGCGAACCGGCGGCCCTTTCGCTGTCACGCCGGAAAAATGTGTGGGAAATTTCACCGCGATTTCAGGAAAAAAACACAGTGGTTACAAACCGGTAACACAAACGGGACGTACAATCTTTCCAGTGGATGCGGATGGACGCGTCCCGATCAAAACCGATTTTTTAAGGAGGACAAACCAACATGAAAAAAGCGCTATCCCTCTTTCTTTCCGCGGTGCTCGTCCTGAGCGCCGCCTCGGTCGCGGCGTTCGCGGCGGACAGCTTCTCCCTCGACAAAGCCTATGATTCCGACGGCTACTATTCCGAGGACGTCGGAGAAAGCGGCAACGGCGACATCACCGTCAGCGGCTCCTTCGCGATCGACGGTACGCTGGCGGTCTCGATCCCCGACCGCGTGGCCCCCGGCTCCACCTTCTATATCCCGCTCTTTGAGGACCCGACCGACAATGTGGGCGGCGTCGTGTACGAGGATATCACCAACACCGACTATTTCAAATTCAAGCTCGACAAGGACACCAACTCCAAGCTGATCAGCTCGATCACCGTCGTTACCGATAAGCGGCTGGCGGGCAGCGCGCGCACCTCCTACCTGAAGGTCGTGCTCAACGACATGACCGACACCGACGAGATGAAGACGGACGGCACGATCACCTTCAAGGCGAAGGCCGACCTCTCGAGCTACAGCGGCAAGAGCAGCAAGCCCTCCTCCTACGTGGACGACTCGACCGACACCTGGGAGTCGGGCGACACCGTCACGATTGACTACACCTTCTGGGTCAGCAACGAGAAGGCCACAAACGACGACAACCCGGACGTCGGCGACCGCGTCTACATGGACCCCGACGCGAACGACACCAACACCCTGATCTGGGGCGACGACCGCGCGGCCCTCAAATTTGACGCGGACGACGACGCCTCCAAGTTCTACGCGCGCCTGTCCACCTCCAACATGAGCGACGTCTACGCCGAGTACGGCGACCCCGTCGACGCCGACCTGTGGTTCTACAACTTTGTCGGCAGCCCGACCGTCCCGGCGACCTCCAAGGCGACCCTGACGCTGGGCATCCCGTGGGATGACGACGACGATTACACCCCCGACCCGGAGAACTGCTACATCTACACGCTGGATTCCGACGGCTACCTGACCGACGTGACCGCCTCCTTCACCTACTCGGAGGACGATCAGGAGATCCCGGGCTGGTCGATCCGTACCCGCCAGCTGGGCACCTACATCGTCTCGGACACCGAGCTCGACGTCTATGCCTCTGACGACGGGGACGTTGAGGACGTGGAAGACGACGCCACCGCCGACTCCACCGTCAGCGACGGCAAGGACATCCCGAACACCGGCTCGAGCGACATGGTGAACGTCGCGGTGCTGGCCGCCGTCCTGTCCCTCTCCGCCGCGGGCGCGGTCGCCTTCCGCAAGGCCGCGAAATAAATTTGCCACCCCTAACATCTCTCTCATCATCCTGAAAAGGGCCGCCGGTTTTCCGGCGGCCCTTTTCCCCACGCGGCGCAAAAACGCCCCGCGAAAAGGCGGGGCGTTTTGATATCCGGGCGGGGAACGCCCGCCTGTCAGTTTTTGAGGCTCTGGAGCGGCGCGGGGATGCGCCCGCCGCGGTTGATGAAACGGGCGGGGGAGAAGGTGTTGACCTTCATGATCGGCCCGCTGCCGAAAAGCCCGCCGAATTCGAGCTCCTCGCCCGCCTTGCGGCCGACGGCGGGGATGACGCGCACGGCGGTGGTCTTGGAGTTGACCATGCCGATGGCGGCCTCGTCCGCGATGATGGCGGCGATCACCTCGGCGGGGGTGTCGCCGGGGATGGCGATCATGTCGAGGCCGACCGAGCAGACGGCGGTCATCGCCTCGAGCTTTTCGATCGAGAGCGCGCCGCAGCGGGCCGCGTCGATCATGCCGGCGTCCTCCGAGACGGGGATGAACGCGCCCGACAGCCCGCCGACCGACGAGGAGGCCATGACGCCGCCCTTTTTGACCGCGTCGTTTAAGAGGGCGAGGGCGGCGGTGGTGCCGCAGCCGCCGCATTTCTCGATGCCGATCTCCTCGATGATGTGCGCGACCGAATCGCCCACGGCGGGGGTCGGCGCGAGGGAGAGGTCGACGATGCCGAACGGCACACCGAGCCGGCGGCTCGCTTCGGTGCCGATGAGCTGGCCCATGCGGGTGATCTTGAAGGCGGTCTTTTTGATGAGCTCGGCCACGCCGGTGATGTCGAGGTCGTCGGGGGCGGCGGCCAGCGCGGCGCGCACGACGCCGGGGCCGGAGACGCCCACGTTGATGACGCAGTCGGGCTCGCCCGCGCCGTGGAAGGCGCCCGCCATGAAGGGGTTATCCTCCGGCGCGTTGCAGAAGACGACGAGCTTCGCCGCGGCAAAGCAGTTGTTGTCGGCGGTGATCTCGGCGCAGCGCCGGACCACCCGGCCCATCATCCGCACCGCGTCGAGGTTGATGCCCGTCTTGGTGGAGCCGATGTTGACCGACGAGCAGACGTGGTCGGTGCGCTTGAGCGCCTCGGGGATGGCGTTGATCAGCGCCTCGTCCCCGGCGGCGAAGCCCTTGTGGACGAGGGCGGAAAAACCGCCGATGAAGTTGACCCCCACCTCGCAGGCGGCGCGCTCGAGAGCGAGCGCGTACTGCACCGGGTCGCCGCCGCTCGCGGCCGCGAGCATGGCGATGGGGGTGACGGAGATGCGCTTGTTGATGATGGGGACGCCGTACTCCATCTCGAGCGCCTCGCCCGTTTTGACGAGGTCGCGGGCGCAGCGGGTGATCTTTTGGTAGACCTTCTCACAGGAGCGGGAGAGGTCCCCGTCCGCGCAGTCGAGTAGGGAAATGCCCATCGTGATGGTGCGGATGTCCAGGTTCTGGTCCTGGATCATGTGGATCGTCTCAAGGACGTCGCTGGTGTTGATCATAGCAGTGGTTCTCCTTCGTCGATGGCCCCGAAGCGCCTTAAATTCTGTGCATCGAGTTGAAGACGTCCTCGTGCATGACGTGGATCGAAAGGCCGGATTCCTCGCCGAGGCGGTTCATCTGGTAGACAAGCTCGGACATCTCGCAGTTGACCTCGGAGATGTCGATCATCATGATCATGCAGAAGAGGTCCTGCAGGACGGTCTGGGTGACCTCGATGATGTTGGCGTTGGATTCGGCGCATTGGTTGGCGACTTTGGAAAGGATGCCCACATGGTCCTTGCCGATGACGGTTAAAACAGCACGCATATCGTCGTACCTCCCAAAAATCTCCCGGGCGTGCCCGGAGCTTTTAAACGATAAGATAGTATAGCACAGAATTTACAAAAATGCTATACTAATTCGGGCATTTGTGCTATACTATCTTAATTAAAATGTTTTTACGATCATCCGGCCCGGGGAAGGGCTGCGACGGAAGCGAGGGGATTTCATGTTCATCAATCTATTCGACAGCCACACCCATTCGGACAACTCGAACGACGGCCACCACTCAATCATGTTCATGTGCGAAAAGGCGGTGGAAAAGGATATTTCCGGCATCTGCGTCACCGACCACTGCGAGCTGCGCACCTGGGCGCAGGAAAAGTACGAGCTGCGCATCCGGCAGTCGGTGTTCGAGGCGGCCAAGGCGCGCCGGGTCTTCAACGGCAAGCTGGCCGTCATGGCGGGCGTCGAGCTGGGCGATGTGCTCTATGACCCGGCGCTGACCGACAAGGTGCTCGCCTCCTTCAAGTTCGACATGGTGATGGTCTCCCAGCACAACACGGTGCAGGGGGAGGACATCTACTACTGCGACTTCGGCGACTGGAGCCCCCGGGACATCGACCGCTACCTCGACTGGTACTTCCGCTACCTGCTCGACGTGGCGAAGCTCGACAAGTTCGACGTGCTCGGCCACCTGACCTACCCGGTGCGCTACATCACCGGCGAGCACAAGATCCCGGTCAACCTCTCCCGGTACGACGACATCATCGACGCGATTTTGAAGACGACCGCGCGCAACGGCCGCGCCATCGAGATCAACACCTCCGGCCTCTGGCAGAAGCTCGGGGACACGATGCCGCCGCTCAAGTACGTCAAGCGCTACCGCGAGCTGGGCGGCGAATACATCACCCTCGGCTCCGACGCGCACGCGGCGGACCGGATCGGCGACGGGATCGCCGCGGGCATGCAGATGCTGATCGACGCGGGCTTTACGGCCTTCACGTTTTATAAGGAGCGCCAGCCGCTTCCCTTTAAAATCATCTGACAAAGGAGTTGGGTACCATGCTGGACACCGAAAAATTGCTGAAACTGATCGCGGAGGACGCGAAGCTGACCAACGCGCAGCTGGCGGCGATGCTGGGCGCGCGGGAAGAGGAGGTCGCGTCCGCGGTCGCCTCGCTCGAAAAGGAAGGCATCATCAAGGGCTACAAGGCGCTGATCGACTGGGACAAGACCGACCGCAACCTCGTGTCCGCGCGCATCGAGATCAAGGTGATCCCCAAGGGCAGCATGGGCTTTGAGGAGATCGCCTACACGATCTCCCAGTTCCGCGAGGTGGAGACCTGCTACCTGATGAGCGGCGGCTACGACCTGGCGCTCACGATCAGCGGCAAGACCTTCAAGGACATCGCCCTCTTCGTGGCGCATCGGCTCGCGCCGCTCGAACCCGTCCAGTCGACGAGCACCCACTTTGTGCTGAAAAAGTATAAGGAGCGCGGGCTGCTCATGGTCGACGACGTCAAGGACGAGAGGGAGGTAACCTCCCTGTGATGGACTACGACAAAATCCTGTCCCGCCGCGCCGTCGCGCTGAAGCCGTCGGGCATCCGCCGCTTTTTCGACATCGCGGCCGAGATGGACGACGTGATCTCGCTGGGCGTGGGGGAACCGGACTTCAAGACCCCCTGGAGCATCCGGCGCGCGGGCATTGAGAGCCTCGAGCGCGGACACACCTGGTACACCGCGAATTCCGGACTCGCGCCCCTCAAAAAGGAGATCGCCAACTACCTGCGCCGCCGCTTCACCCTTGAGTACGACGCGAAGACGGAGGTGCTCGTCACGGTGGGCGGCTCGGAGGCGATCGACCTTGCCATCCGCACGCTGGTGAACCCGGGCGACGAGGTGCTCGTGGTGGAGCCCTCCTTCGTCTGCTACACCCCGATCACCGCGCTGACCGACGGCGTTCCGGTGCCGATCGCCACAAAGCCGGAGGACGGCTTCCGCCTGACGCCCGAGGCGCTGCGCGCCGCGATCACGCCGAAAACCAAGCTGCTCGTGCTGCCCTTCCCCAACAACCCCACGGGCGGGATCATGCGGCGGGAGCATCTGGAGGCGGTCGCCGAGGTGCTGCGCGGCACCGACATCATGGTGCTGTCCGACGAAATCTACGCCGAGCTCACCTACGGCGGCGAACGCCACGTGTCGTTCGCGGAGATCAACGGGATGAAGGAGCGCACGGTCATCGTCAACGGCTTTTCCAAGAGCTACGCGATGACCGGCTGGCGGCTCGGCTACGCGGTGGGCCCGGCCCCCGTGATCGCCCAGATGACCAAGGTGCACCAGTTCGCGATCATGTGCGCGCCCACGACGAGCCAGTACGCCGCCGTTGAGGCGCTCAAAAACTGCGACGGCGATATCGAGGAGATGCGCGATTCCTACGACATGCGCCGCCGCCTGCTGGTGGACGGGCTCAACCGGATGGGCCTGCGCTGCTTTGAGCCGGAGGGCGCATTCTACGTCTTCCCGAGCATCCGGGAGACCGGCATGGCAAGCGGCGAATTCTGCGAAAAGCTGCTGGCCGCCGAGCATGTGGCGGTCATCCCCGGCGACGCGTTCGGCGAGAGCGGGGAGGGCTTCGTGCGCATTTCCTACTCCTATTCGGTCAATCATTTACTGGAGGCGCTCAAACGGATCGAGCGGTTCCTCAAAACCCTGTAACCTAACCACATCTTCCGCCCGCTGTGGAGCGGGCGGAAGTTTCTTTTTGAAATTGGAGCGTGAGGACCATGCCGTTGGACGGCGTCTTTTTAAGCCAGCTCAAGCGGGAGATCGAGGACCGGATCGTCGGCGGACGGGTGGACAAGATCCACCAGCCCGCGCGCGAGACGATCGTCATCGCCATGCGCGCGCAGGCGGGCAACCACAAGCTGCTCGTCTCCGCGTCGGCCTCCAACCCGCGGCTGCATTTTACCACCCTGCCGCAGGACAACCCCAAATCCCCGCCGATGTTCTGCATGCTGATGCGCAAGCACCTGACCGGCGCGAAGCTCGTCAGCATCACCCAGGCAGGGCTCGACCGCGTGCTGCACCTGCATTTTGAAACGGCGAACGAGTTGGGCGACCGGGTCGTTTTGACGCTCGCCGTCGAGATCATGGGGCGGCACAGCAACATCATCCTCGTCGGGCCCGACGGGCGCGTCGTCGACGCGGTCAAGCGGGTGAGCGACGAGATGAGCAGCGTGCGCCCGGTGCTGCCCGGCATGGCGTATACCCATGTGCCGGCACAGGACCGGCTGAACATCTATACGGCGGCCCCGTCCGAAATCGTCGCGCGGCTGCGCGCGGGGAAGGACGCCGAGCTCTCCAAGGCGCTGCTCGGCGCGCTCGAAGGGATGAGCCCGCTCGTCTGCCGCGAGATCGCCCACAACGCGGCGCGCGGGGAGGAGACGCTCGTCTCCCAGCTGGACGGCGAACGGGAGACGCGGCTTAAATTCTACCTCGCCCAGCTCTCCGACCGGCTGAATTCCGGCGGCGCGCGACCGACAATGCTCGTCGACGGCACGGGAAAGCCCAAGGACTTCTCCTACCTCGACCTGAACCAGTACGGGCACGCCCTCGTCTGCCGGGAATACGACAGCTACAGCGCGCTGCTCGACAGCTTTTACAGCGAGCGGGACCGCATCGACCGGATGCATCAGCGGGGCGCGGACCTCCTGAAGCTGCTGGTTAACCTCAGCGACCGGACGGCGCGCAAGCTGGCCGCCCAGCGGGAGGAGCTGCGGGCGTCGACCGAGCGGGAGAAGCTGAAAATCTACGGCGACCTCATCAACTCGAACCTCTACGCGCTCGAAAAGGGGATGCCCTTCGCGGAGCTGGAAAACTATTACGAGGAGGGCGCGCCGAAGGTCAGGATTCCGCTTGACCCGATGCTGACCCCGAGCCAGAACGCCCAGCGCTACTACGCGCGCTACCGCAAGGCGGACACCGCCGAAAAGAAGCTGCGCGCGCTGATCGCGCAGGGGGAGGCGGAGCTCGGCTATTTCGACACGGTGTTCGACGAGCTGGCGCGCGCCTCGCTCGAGAGCGAGCTGAACGCCATCCGCGACGAGCTGGCCGGGCAGGGCTATCTCCGCCGCGCCCCCAGACGCGGCATGAAGGAGGAGAAGCTCCCGCCGCTCAAATACCGTTCGGACGACGGGTTCACCATCCTCTGCGGGCGCAACAACCTGCAAAACGACCGGCTCACCCTGAAGGACAGCCGCAACGGCGACCTCTGGCTGCACACCCAGAAGATCCCCGGCTCCCATGTGGTGGTCGTGACGGAGGGGAAAACGCCTCCCGACCGCACGATTGAACAGGCGGCGGTCATCGCGGCCTGCAATTCCAAGGCGCGGGAATCGGGCAAGGTGGCGGTCGACTACACCGAAATCCGCAACGTGCGCAAGCACCCGGCGGGCAAGCCGGGACTCGTGCTCTACGAGCCCTACCAGACTGCCGTGGTCGCGCCCGACCTCGAGCTGGCGGCGCGGCTTTTGCAGGGCCGGTAAAAGACGACAAAAAACGGACAGGCGGCTGCCTGTCCGTTTTTCATACCCAAAAGGGGAAACTTACTTCATGGAGTTCTCGTACGCTTCGATCATCTTTTTGACCATCTGGCCGCCGACAGAACCGGCTTCACGGGAGGTCAGGTCGCCGTTGTAACCCTGCTTGAGGTTGACGCCGACTTCGCGGGCAGCTTCCATCTTGAACTTATCGAGGGCTTCACGAGCCTGCGGGACAACAGGATTGTTGGAAGAATTGTTAGACATGTTAAAATACACTCCTTAAATTTTTCTGAAGAATGTTTCTTGCGTTTGCAGTAATAGTATGAGCGCGTGCGGAATGATTATAACTGCCAAATCCTGCGCGGCAATCCAGATTCCGCCGCTTTTTGCAGGAGGCGCGCCCCGGCCGGGGCCGCGGCCTTGCGCGCATATCCGCCCCCTGGGGCGGATATGCAAAAACAGACGCCATGCGTCTGTTTTTAAGGCCGCGGGCCGGGCGGGATGCGCCAGAGGGGCGCGGCGGCCAGCGGATTCTGCTTTCCCATAAGGCAGAAGATCGCGGCGGCGGCCAGCAGCTCGAACGGTTCGAGCTTTCCCGAGAAGGAGACGGGCAGTTCAAAGGGCTCCACCGGGGTCCCGTCAAAGGCGGTGAGCTGGCGCTGGAGGGAGATCACCGCGCTGTCCACCGTGAAGGAGGAGAGGGTGAGGGTGTCGGAGGTGCCGAGCCCGCAGGTGACGGCGAGGAGCCTGCGCCCGGCCACGGCGGAAAGCACCGCGGGGTCGGCGCTGTCGATGATCGCGACGGCGTTTTTGCAGGAGAACTCCCGCGGCAGCTCGCCCTTCCTGCGGACGATGAACGCGGCGTTTTCACACGCGATCTGGAAAAAGGCCCGCTGGGAGAGAAAGACGATATCGGGGCCGTCCCCTGAGAACGCGGCCCTGTCGGTATCCGCGCAGAGCATCGAAAGCGCGCCGCCTGTGCGCAGCAGCTCCCGCAGACGCCTGCCGGGGCCGCCCGCAGTGACGACCACCATCGGCACCACCCGCCAATCCACAAAATTTTGTATTCTGCGGATAGTTTCCCCTCGGGGGAAAAGAAAATCCCCCGCTGAGCGGGGGATTTAAAAAAACTTTACGGTGTTACGCCTCTTCGATCATCCGGACAAGCGCCTGTTTGGACTGGAGGCCGACCATGCGGGCCGCCTCCTCGCCGTTTTTGAAGAGGATGACGGTGGGGATGGACATGACGCCGTAGCGGGCCGCGAGATCGGGCTCCTCGTCGATATCCACCTTGCCGATGACGGCCTTGCCGTCCATCTCGTCGCCGAGCTGTTCGATGATGGGGCCGAGCATCTTGCAGGGTCCGCACCACGGCGCCCAAAAATCAACCAGCACGGGTCCGGCGGCGCCGAGCGCTTCGGTATCGAAGGTATCCTTTGAAAAATGAACCACAGACATCTATAAAGCCTCCCAGATTGTTTTCTTATCCCTATTATACACGGATCAAAAATCTCATCAAGTCTTTTGCGGACATTTTCCCCACGGGACGGTGTTTTTTTGAAAATGCCCTTCCGTCGTATCTTTCCCAATCCGTTCCCCGCCATGCACCAACATTTTTCCAAAAATATCGGCAGAGGACTTGACTTTTTCGAGATGTGCGATATAATATAAGTCGTGACTTGTGCATATTGCCCGATTGTGTAAAGGTAGCACGACAGACTCTGACTCTGTTTGTCTGGGTTCGAATCCTAGTCGGGCAGCCATCGAGGTGTGGCTCAGTTTGGTAGAGCGCTGCGTTCGGGACGCAGAGGCCGCAAGTTCAAGTCTTGTCACCTCGACCATCAAAAGACCGCCGACTTTTGTCGGCGGTCTTTTTCTATTTATGCGGAATGCTGTGGACATCATCCACAGATAAGAGACACAGAATGGAACAGCGGACCGCCCGCGTGCGTGGTCAGGACTCCTTTGCCATAGGGCCATCGACTCAAGCCTGAGCCGATGGCCTTTTTTATTAAAAAGTAAGCGGCACGGAGCAGGTTTGCTTTCGGCCGCTTTTTTGGTTATCGCATGGCCTTATAAGCCTGAATCCTGGAAATTGTCAAGACAAAATTTCGCCCGCTAGACCGGATAATTGGACGGGCGGACTGATACAATGAAAGCATATAGAACGTATGTTTCTTAAAAAGCGAACTTTTAAAAAGAGGCGGCTTAGGAGGGGGTGAAGAGAGAAAAGCAATTTCAGGGTGGGATGGCGGGTTTCTATAAACAATACAGCATAAAGGGAGGAAATTTCATGTCAAGCACAAACAAACTGCCAAATTCGGATTTAAACCAATGGGTGGCAAGCGATCGGCCGGTGATGGAGGATTTCAACCGCGACAACGAGATTATCGACGGGCTTGTGGGACACCTCAAAAAGACACCCTATGTCGGCGCGGACGGCTACTGGTATGTGTGGGACACCGACGTCGCCGAGTACGTCAAGAGTGAAACCAAAGCGCGCGGTGAAATCGGCCCGCAGGGCCCGAAGGGAGAACAGGGGCCGCGGGGCCCGAAGGGCGATACCGGCGTAAAGGGAGACACCGGCGCGGGGTTCCGGGTGCTGGGGCTCTTTGAGACGGCGGCGGCGCTTACCGGAGCGCACCCAGTCGGTACGGCAGGCGACGCCTATGCGGTTGGGACCGCGGCGGACAACCGCATCTATATCTGGTCTGACGAAAACGTGTGGAAGGACATCGGCGTATTGCAGGGCCCGCAGGGCTTGCAGGGTGAACAGGGCCCGCAGGGTGTTGCCGGACCTCAGGGTGCGATCGGTCCGACTGGTGAACCGGGGCCGAAAGGCGAACAAGGTGTTCAGGGGCCGACTGGACCGCAGGGCCCCAAAGGGGACCCCGCCGCAATCAATGGGAAAACGCCTGATGCGGGCGGCACGATCTCCCTGACGGCGGATGACATCCCGGAGACCGATGGGCGCAAGTTCGTGAGTCCAGGAGAAAAAAACGACTGGAATGGGAAGGCCAGTACCACCCTTTTTACAGGGCTGCTGTCCCATGTACCGTCGGACTGGTTAGGCGATACTCCCCCGTACACCCAGGATGTTCCGATTCAGGGTATCGTTGAGGGAATGACGCCTATTGCGGATATTATCCTGTCGGCGGATCCCGAGACAGCCCGTTCTGAGGAGGCGTCGTGGGCACTGGTTTCCAGCATTACCACTGGGGACGGAATAATTAAAGTGCGTTGTTTGGATGATAGGCCAAGTGTACCGCTTAACATTCAGCTGAAGGTGGTGGAATAGATGGGTCAGTGCTTTATTGTGCGCCGCGGAGGTTTTAATGAAAAAAGAAAAACGCCGGATAATTGGGTGTTCCATCAGGCATATACAACGGACGGTACTTTCATCGTGTTTGAGAGCGGCTGGTACCGGATTTTTGCAGTAGGCAAAAGTGGAGACGGAGCGAGTGGTTCCGGCGCTCATGGTGGAGGTAGCGGAGGGACAGGAGGAATTGCCTGCTCGTTACTGTATTTAAAGGCAGATGAAGAAGTACCGATCACGGTAAATGATGCTCTCAGTTCCTTCGGGTCCTACTTATCGGCAACGGCGGGAACGACCCCGACGGGGCAAAGTGGAGGAATTGCCGGTGTTGCTGAAGGAGGAAACGTCTCCAATGAGAGTGGTTATGCCGGAACCTCCGGTGGCACAGGGAGAAGTTCGGCGAGCGGTGATAATGGAAGTGATGGCTTAAACGGTGGTGCAAAAGGCGGAAATTGCGGCGGCAATTATATCAGCAATCGTCCCCATGCAGGCGGCGGTGCGGGCGGTTCGAGATTGCCTGCTTTGAACTGCCCATACGTCTCCGAACCTTACACGGCTACATTCAGCGGGGGATCCGGCGGGTATGCTGGTGATACGCACGGTTCAGCAGGTGCAGATGCAAGTGCTTATCCGGAGTTTATTGTTGGCCCAGCGATGGTCCTTTATGGAAGCGGAAGCGGGGGCGGCGGAAGATCATATAACAACGACGCGTCCGGAAACGGGGGTGCCCGATCGAAAGGCACTCCAGGTGTGGTCATTATAGAAAAAGGGGTAAATTAAATTTAGATTTAAAGGGGGACAAAAATGGCAAGTACAAATAAATTCCCGAACACCGGTCTAAACCAGTGGGTCGAGACCGACAAACCCGATATGGCCGACTTTAATCGCGATAACCAGTTGCTGGACGCGATGGTGGGCCATCTGACCAGGACGCCTTACATCGGTGCGGACGGCTACTGGTATATCTGGGATCAGAAGCTGAAGGATTACTCCAGATCCAACCAGCGGGCGCAGGGAGAAACCGGCCCGCAGGGGATCAAGGGGCCCGCCGGCCCGGAAGGCCCACAGGGGGAACCGGGCGCGGGGCTGAAGATCCTCGGGCTGTTCGCTGCCGTGGAGGCGCTTTCACAGGCCCACGTCACAGGCGGCAGCGGTGAAGCATATGCGGTGGGGACTGCCGCGGAAAATGAGATCTATATCTGGTCCGCGGACCAGAACGCATGGGTTAGCGTAGGCGCTTTGCAGGGGCCGCAGGGCCCACAGGGTGAAGCCGGTCCGCAGGGACCGGAAGGCAAAGCGGGCCCTCAGGGAGTTCAGGGAGTTCAAGGCCCGGTCGGACCTGCGGGCCCGCGAGGAGAAACAGGACCGCGCGGTGAAGCGGGCCCCCAGGGACCGAAAGGCGAACCGGGCGCATCTCAGATCGTTACGGTGACGCTCGGCGTGGCGGACTGGACGGAAGATCCGGATCAGGGTTGGTGGACACAGCCCGTTTCCGACAGCCGGATTGTTGACGGAACCGTCCTGGAAATGACCTTCCCAGCGGCATATCTGAATCAGCTCGAAGCAGACGGCAGCGTGATCATTCTGCGCAACAACGGTGGCGCCGCAACCGCATACGCATTGAAGGCTGCGCCCACCGCGGACCTTGTTGCACAGATTGAAATCAGAAAGGTGGATATGTAAATGGATACGTGGAGCAATTTTGTTGGGAGCCGGGGCGGAAACGGCGTAGGACATATGATGCAGCAGGTGAAACTTCCGCGCAGTACGCTGAGCGGGCAGTCCTCCAGTTTTATGCAGGAGCTGACCATGAACCTGACGGGATGGACCAGCTACGGCTACAATATGTCGCTGACTTGGGGTGATACCGTATATGTTCAGGTGAAGAACACGCTGTTAACGTATCATCGTAGCACCAAAACGCAAGGGGATAACATTCGTATGATGGGAAACTACGACGAAAACACTCGCTTTGTACAGATCATTGTCGATAAGCGAGCCTTCCTGCTCTCCGGATACACACTCTTCTTCAGCGTGTTGGATTTGGAGTCCGGTCAGGTCACTAAATTGAGCGCACCTCCTTATGGATTAAACAATTATTATAATCAGGCGGCGAATATCTTACCTGTCATGCGCTATGACCGCGCTTATAACAAGATTTATGCAGCGATTCCTATTCGGTACTATCCTAACAATACGGCTTTAAATGGCTACGAATTAGCTGTGTATGATGTGGCCTCCAATACTTGGACATTGCTCAATCGAAACCCGGATTTCTGCAAAGCATCAAATAATTCGGGGAAAGGCTGTTTAATCGACTTTAACGAGGATACAGTCAAATTTGTCAGCAATATGGGACGTTCTTCCGGAGCGCCTTGGAGCTTTACCACCTCCAGAAACGCGTCCCCCAGCGGAGGGGTTTTTAATACAACAGAAACGATCTATACGCAATTGCGCGGAAACACGGACGGCCATGGCTCCAGCGCAACAATCGTGCAGACCGATGACAAAGTATTCGGCCTGCAGGGGAGCAAGCTCTTTACCTTCGATCTGTTCACGGGAGAGACCAGCGATGAGAGCCTGTTTGGAGCGGTCCCGGTTTCCAACAGCGGGAACTATCCGGCCGTGCAGGCCTATGGATGCAACTACTGCGATGGAAAGATGTGGTACTGCGACGGCCAGCGGCTGTTCTCGTTGGATTACGACTTGACTGTAAAACCGGACGGCCCTCTGGTGTGGAAAATTTTTAAGGGGCAGAAATACAGCGCTCCGGACCCGATCACACTGCATAAGCCTGACGGCAGCACTTTGGAGATCACCGCCGGACAGCAGGAAGCGGCCGCCGACATTGAAATCCACATCGGCGAGTATGACAACAACCAGACGGACAAATATCTGCTGATCGAGAATTGAGGTAAAAAGAATGTATACATACTTTAAGTTTGATGGGACGCAGACGGTAAACGGCGCCGCTCCGGAAACGATCATTCAAGCCTTCGGATGGACAAAGGACAAGCCGCTTTGGTTCATTGAGGTGGACGGAGAAATCCGTTATAACCTGGTCGGCAGCGAAGACGATGTGAAGGCGTTCATCGGGGAAAGCGAAGCTCCGCGGGAATAGGGACAAGTTGACCGGGAGCCGTCCCCATGGACGGCTCCCCTTGAAAGGAGACAGAATATGAGCCCGCAAAAAACGGACGGATGCACCTGGGAACAATGCGCATTTACATGGAGCGAGCTTGCTTTATCGGGAAGGAGCTGGGCGGAACTGGAAGTCTGCCAGCCCCGTCCGGAACCGGACCCGGATGCGGGGTACACCTGGGAGGACATTGAAAAGGCAAAACTGGACTGGCAGATGCTGACGGACAAGCAGCCGACCTGGCAGGAATGGCAGGAGCTCATCCCCGGCGGCAACTGGGCGGATTCACTCACCGTATCCGTGGCAGAAGGAGAGGCACTCGTTTTGCAGGTCAACGCCCTGAACGCGCCCGCGGCGCAGGGAATCACCTTCGTCATCGTATACGATCCCGCCGCGGTATCCTGGGAGGGCTTCCCGCAGGAGGACGTCGGCCTCGCGGTGAACAAACCCCTGCTCCCGGAGACGGCCTCGCATGAAAACGGGGAGCTCAAGCTGCATCTCCCCATCGCGCCGGAAGAGCCGTGGACGGGAATCATCACCCTGCTGGGGTTCCACGCGAAAAAAGCCGGAGAACTGACCTTTGCCCTTAAAGGAGGGACATTATGACAACCTATGAAGACAACGGCAGCCTGAACATGGAGCTTACGGAGGAAACGGGCGCACAGGAAGCGGCCGTTCCAATGGCTGTGGCCGCAAGCGACCGCGCCGAATACATCGACGCGATCCCCCGCGAGTACGTGGAGGCGCCCTACCACATCGCCTATAAAGGCAACGAAACCGTTTCCCTCAACAGCGGCGCCCTGCAGCTCTCTTACACGGACGTCCACCTGCCGGGCTTAAACGGCTTCGACCTCGACGTGGTGCGGTCCTACGATTCCACCGCTTCGGGCGCCCAGTACGCCATCCCGGAAAAAACCAGCGGAAGCTGGTACGGCCAGGACGTCCGGCAATATACGGAGCTGCGCATGCGCTACATGTATTTCAAAAGCACGAGCGCAGTCGACGAACAGCGGGAGAGCAACGACTTCTCGAAAGACGATTACTATATTGAAAACTTGAAGGGTAAGCGCCTGAAAACCATCGCCCGCGCAAACGACCACTTCCTCAAGCTCTACGGCCTGGGAAACGGCTGGCGGTTCAATTTCCCCTCCATCGAATACAGCGCGCCCACAGAAATCATGGAGATTCAGGAAGGACTGCGCGGCACCATGTACCTGCACCTCGACGACGGGCGCTCCATCACCATCGCCCGCAACTATGACAAAGACGTCTGGGAGTTTGAGGACTACGAGGAAAAGGACATTACGTTCTCTTATTCGGCCAGCCAGACGGTGGTAACCCACCGGAACGGCCGCAAGGACGTTTTCTCCGGCACCGAGGAGGATATCCGGCTCCAGTATATGGAGGATAAGTTCGGAAACCGGATCTCCTTCGGCTACACGGGCGGCCGCCTGAGCCGGATCACCGACACCATGGGGCGTGTTCTCAATCTGAAAGAGACCGTCTCAGGCAATGCGAAGACCTTCTACTGGCAGCAGGAGGATACGGGGGATATCCTCTGCAAGTATACGGTGCAGGACAACCGGCTCATGGATGCGCGCGCCGTCATCAGGGAGGGCAGCGAGCGCGTCACGGCCTACGAGTACACCCCGAAGATCGGGAATACCCGGTTGTTCCTGAAGTCGAGCCAGTCGGCGGACGACGGCGTCGATATCACCTATCAACTCCTGACGGCTATCCGGCACCCCTCGGGCGCGCGGACGGAATATACCTATCAGGGGATCAGCCGTGATCTTCCGAGCTGCATGCACGGCACGGTCTACAGCTTCGCGGTACAGGCGCGCAGGGATTTCCCGGACCCGGCCGACCGGAACGCCGCAATACACGAGGAAACATACAGCTTTGCGGTGGGCGAACTGGACCTGACGGATAAACAGGTCAAGAAGGTTGGCAGGAACGGCTTCGGGGCCGATTATACCAAGACCGCGACGGTGGAATACCTCAAGGGCGGCGTTGCCGAAAAAAGGGTGGTCAGCAGCTTTGAAAGCAAGCACGGCATGCTTTCCACGGAGGAGACCTACCACATCATCTCCGGTGCGGCCAGACTCGTGGGCAGGCGGGAGATCAGGTACGAATTTGAAAACCGCGGCAAGCGCAAGTTGCCCGTCTCGGAGACGGATACGGTTTACGATCCGCAGGGCGGCGGCGCCCGGAGCAAGACGATGACCTGGGCCTACGACTCTAAGGACAATGTCACCGCATATACGGAGAACTATCCGCAGGACGCCGCCAACAACCAGAACGTCTCCTCGACCTACGATCTCTCCTACAGCCTCATGACCGGGAGGGTTACGACGAACACCTCCGGCACGATCCGGGAGGCGTACACGCTTACAAGCGACAAAAAGCTCGCGGCCGAGAAGCGGGTCTATGACGGCGACGTTCTCAAGGAGCGCGCCGCCTATGAATATGACGGACAGAATCGTCTGATCCGGGAGAAACGGTATTACGGCGACCCGCTGGATACCACGGAGGACTGCGCCGTCACCGAGTACGTCTACGGCCCCTACTCCCCCGAGCCCATCGAGGTACGGCTCCTCGGCGTGAAGGACGCAAACGGCAACCTGATCGCTCCCACGGATACTGCTGATGCGGCAGGCACCATCAAACAGACGGCAGCGTTCGATTGGTACGGCCGCCAGACCTCCGCGACGGACGGAAACGGCCATACCTCCACGGTGGAATACGACGGTCTCAGCCGCAAGGTGAAGGAAACGAACCCGGATGGGACCTTCCGCACCGCCGAATACGACGACGCCAACAATCGCATCACCACCGCGGACGAGGCGGGAAACCGTTCGCGGCTCCAGTATACGCCGCTCGGCCAGATCGAACGGGAGTCCCTGCTGGACGGGGAGATGGAGATTCCCGTTGCCTCGTTTACATACGACCATCTGGAGCGCCTGACGGAACAGACGGCATACGGCGGGGACGGCACGGTCAAGAACCGCACCGCGCAGGTCTACGATCTCTACGACAACGTGATCTCCAGGACGTTGACGGACGCGGCGGGCAAGGAGCTCTATAAAGAGACCGCCGTCTATGAACCCGTCGTGGAGAGCAGGTATTCCCGCGTGACCAAAACGGTCGACGGGGACGCCGCCGCGCCTTCCGTCGTCACGCAGACGACCAGCGACCAGCTCGGCCGTGTGGTGGAAGAGCGCGTGAAGGGGACGGCGGATTCCGTCGTCGTCCACGGCTATGATAAGCTGGGCAACAAAGTCTCCACGATCGATCCCAACGGGAACGTCTCGAGATGGGAATACGACCACGCGGGCCGTGTGACAAAGGAGACGAACGCGGCGGGCAAGTCATCCCTCACGGCCTACGACGCGCTCGGGAACAAGGTCTCCACGACCGATCCCAAGGGAAAAGCCACGCTGTTTCACTACGACGCGGCGGGACGCCTCATCCGGCAGGAAGCGCCGTTCGAGGGGGGCGCCCGCGCGGTTTCGCGGTACTTCTATGACGCTGCGGGCAACGTCCTCCGGCAGGAGGTGCTGTGCGGCGCGCCGGACGAACCGGAGGCGTGGCGGAAGACCGAATACCGCTACGACAATCGGGACCGCGTCACGGATACGATCCTCTTCGAGGCGGACGGGAGCGAAAACCGCACGCGGTACGAATACGACGCCGCGGGCAACAAGGTCGCGGTGTACACCGGCATGCTCGGCGATTCCCCGGACGGCGCGGCAAAGACCACCTGCGAATATAACCGCTTCGGCAAGGTCGTCAAAATGGTGGACCCGCGCAGCAACGCGCTGCCGGCGGACGATCCGCTCTACCTTGTGGAGACCTGCGTCTATGACGCGGTGGGACGGCTCGTGAGCAAGACGGACCGCAATAAGAACACGACCGTCTATGCCTATGACGCGCTGGACCGCGTCCTCTCCGAGACGGTGACGGTGGATGGCGTCCCTGAGAGCATCGCCCACGGCTATACCAAGACGAACCAGAAGCTGTCCGACTCGAACGGTACGCTGGCGGTGACCTACCGCTACGACGCGCGGGGCAGACTCGTGGAACAGGCGGAATCGGACGGCGTCGTCAAGAGCTTCGCCTACGACGCGGCGGGCAACCGCACAAGCTTTACCCTCACACGGAACGGCACGGCGGAAATCTCTCTCGGCTATACCTATGACAGCCTCAACCGGCTGGCGGAGGTGAAGAAGGGGGAGGCGGTGATCGCACGGTATGCCTACGACGACAACGGAAACCGGATCTCGCTGGAATACCCCGAGAGCGGCCTCACGACGGCGTATGCCTACAACGCCGCAAACCTCGTGATCTCGCTCGTCAACAGGCGCGGAGACACCGTCGTGTCCTCCTACAGGTATACCTATTATCTCGACGGCAACCAGAAGAGCAAGACAGAGGCGGACGGCAAGGTGACGGACTACGTCTATGACGGCATGGGCAGGCTCGCGCGGGAGAGCGAGGCGGAGGGCAATACGATTGTCTACGCCTACGACCGCTTCTCCAACCGCTCCAGCATGACGGTGACAGGCGGCGAGACCTACACGACCACCTATGGCTACCACCCGAACAACTGGCTGCTGACCGAGGAAAAGCGGGAGAAGGACACGGTGGAGACCTACCGTTACCGCTATGACGGCAACGGCAACCAGGTGTACCGGGAATGGAGCAGGACCGGTCCGGACGACGGGACGGTTCCGCGAGTGGGCTATGTGCCGAACGGCTTCCGCAGGGAACTTGCCACGCTGGAAATAAGAGGGTATAATGGATTTAACCAGATGGTATCCCTCTACGCGGACGGCGAGCGAACGGCCTATGCCTACCGGCCGGACGGGCTTCGCTGCGGCAAGACCTACGGGAGCGGCGCGGACGCGACGGGCGTCACCCACCTGTGGGACGGGCAGAACATCGTGGCGGAGATCGGCGCGACGGGAAATGTGGTGGCGAGGTATCTGCGCGGCGCAAACCTGATCGCCCGCGAGCAAGACGGCGCGCTCCAGTACTACCTCCACAACGCCCACGGGGACGTGGTGCAGCGGACGGACGCGCTGGGCAACCTGCTGAAGAACTACCGGTACGACGCCTTTGGCAACGAAGAGAATCCGGAGCCGCTGGATGTGAACCCCTTCCGCTACTGCGGGGAATACTTCGACCGTGAGACGGGCGGTTACTACCTGCGCGCGAGAAGCTACGACCCGAGGACCGGCAGGTTTACCGCCGAAGATTCAGCCAGGGCGGGCTTCAACTGGTACGCTTACGGAAACGGAAACCCGGTTGCCTATATGGATTTAACGGGCAATGCCGCATCGCCGGTGGAACTGCAGGCGCTGGGTCAGCAGTATGTAGAAGAGCAGTTCAACAAGTTAATGCAGTCGGTGCAAAACAAAATTGATTCCGCGCAATATGCTGTACGAAATGCGGTGGATCAGGTCATTCAAGGCGGCGTAAACTTTACGGCCAATGTTGAACAAACGAGATTCCAGGGGCTGGATCGGGTCGCGAGCCTGTTGACGCCGGACAAAATGGTTACGAATTATCTTTACAACAAACAATTGACCTATGATCCGTTGATCACGGATCAGGAGTCCGGGTCGGCGGCAGTGACGAGGATGGGCTACCGTGAGGGAAGCTACAACGGATGCGGATGGGTAGCCACCTATAACGCGCTTCGGCTTTTGGATGACCCGAAGGAGCCGGCAAACATTATTTTGCATTATGAGTCGACGGGAGGAACGGTGGCCAGAGGTGAGATGGGAGTCTATCCGCAGGCGGTGGAGTCTTACTTCGAGGATGCCGGATATGATGTCACCAACGCTTATTTCCCCAAAAATCTGGATGAAGCAATGGGGGACGCTACGGTGGGCATCCTGATGTATAAGTATTCAGGTTCGATGCAGATGCATTATGTGGCCATTGGCCGCGTAGATGGACAGCTCCAGGCTTATAACGACTCGGCGGATGATCCGTTCAAATCTATCGACGCTTGGCTTAAAAAGCACCGGAGAACAGCGATGTCCTTCATGACAATCAGAAAGAGGGAGAGAAAATGAAAAAACGGTTAGGTACATTAATTTTGGTCACGCTGATGATAACCAGTCTGCTGCCCGCTTGCGGTATCAGTACCAGAGGGACGTTGCCATACGGGGTATGGCAAAACAAAACGCTTGGACTTACGCTTAACATCACGGAACCGATAGCAATCAAGATTACACAACCGCCGATAGAAGCCATTGATCCTACAAAACCGATAGAATATGAGCGCAAAGTTTATACAGGGATTTATGTTATTGACGGAATGGAGACGGATATCCTCATTCTTTTTTCCAATCACGCAAAAGAATTTTATATTTATAATGCCGCTGAGTATCCTGCAGTCTACGACAAGGCATACTTTTTCGGGTCGTATCGATTTGATGATAAACAACTTCGTTACAAAGTCATAGGCTGGTGGGAAGAACAAACCGGCATACCGGAAATTATCTTTACAAAGATCGAGGACTATGAGGGCGGGGAATAACCCGTAAGGATATGGCCGGACCACAAGGTCCGGCCATATCTGCAGGAGCGGCGCGGACGCGACGGGCGTCACCCACCTGTGGGACGGGCAGAACATCGT
>NZ_JAPJQF010000039.1:0-23889 GCF_030825285.1 Anaerotruncus massiliensis (ex Togo et al. 2026) | reverse complement strand
CCGACTTCTTGGGCGCGCAAGAAGTCGGCCCGCCCGCCGGGGCGGGACCCGGCAAGCTCCACCGCTCACTGAGCGGCAAACCTGAGAACCCCCGCCGCCGGAAGGGCGGCAAGCTCCGCCGCTCTCGAGCGGCACAACAGAGGACAGGACGGCATAACAAGTCCCCCGCGCGCGTATACATATAGAACGGAACCGAATACGGCGCGGGAGGTTAGCAGTATGTTTACAGTCTCATTCCGGGTGACCAAAAAGCAGGTGGCCGCGGCGGCGGCGGTGTTTGTGCTGGCGCTGGCGGGGGGCATCTGGGCGCAGGCGGCGCTGTCGGAGCTGCGGGGCGACCCGGCGCAGGCCCCGGCGGAAGCGAAGGTGGAAAAGGTCGCGGCCAAAACGAATGAACAGAGGATCTCCTTCCTCGAAACGTTCGGCTGGGAGGTCGAAGGGGAAGAGGACGAGATCGTGGAGGTCAAAATCCCGCAGGAATTCGACGACGTATTCGAGAAGTACAATGAGATCCAGAAGCAGCAGGGCTGCGATCTGAGCAAGTACGCGGGCAAGCGGTGCAAACGCTACACCTATGTGATCGAAAACTACCCCGGCCAGGCGGAGGGCGTGCGCGCCAACATCCTTGTCTATAAGAACAAGGTGATCGGCGGCGACGTCTGTTCGGTCGAGCTGGACGGTTTCATGCACGGGTTCGCGCAGCGCACCGATTGAACGGGCGGCGCGGATATGGTACAATATCCGCGAGGCGGCTATTGTACCGGACTTATGCGCAGGACGATCCGCGCCCCTGGCGCTTTCGTCCCGATGCGCGATTGTCCCACCGCGCGCTTTGCGCTTGTGGTACAATAGTCCCCGGAATCCCCGCGCGGCAGGCGCCGCGCGGGAGAAGGGGGCGAAGACATGGCGGAAACCGAGCGACTGGATAAGGTGGTGGCCTCCCGGACGGCGCTGTCCCGCCGGGAGGTGCGCCGGCTTGCCTCCCACGGGCAGGTGACGGTGAACGGCCTGCCTGAGCGCTCCTGCGAGCGGCGGGTCGACCCGGATACGGACGAGATCGCCGTGGCCGGCAGGGCGCTGGAAATGGGCCGCCACGCCTACCTGATGCTCAATAAGCCCCGCGGGGTGGTGTGCGCCACCCACGACGACAAGCTGCCGACGGTGCTCGACCTGGTGCCGGAGGAGCTGCGGCGCAGCGGGCTTTTCCCGGCGGGCAGGCTGGACAAGGACACCGAGGGGTTCGTGCTCATCACCGACAACGGGGAGTTTGCCCACCGCATCCTCGCGCCCAGGAGCCACGTGCCCAAAACCTATACCGCGCGGCTGGACAGGCCGGCGGGGCCGGAGCTTGTCGAGGCGTTCGCGGCGGGAGTCGTCCTCGACGGGAGGACGTGCATGCCCGCTCTCCTCGCGCCCGACCCGGACGACCCCCGGACGGCGCGGGTGGTCCTGCGGCAGGGGATGTACCACCAGGTCAAACGGATGTTCGGAGCGTACGGGATCACGGTCACGGCGCTGCGCCGGGACGCGATCGGAGGGCTGGCTTTAGACCCGGATCTGGAGCCCGGAAAATGCAGGAAACTCAGTAAAATAGAGGTAGAACGGATTTTGACGGAGGGGCTGTAAAGCCCGCTGCGGCGGGGAATTTGGCGGTGCGGGCCGCCGGGGAAGGGACAGGCTGTTCAAAAAAGCGACAAAGTTTGGACACACATTGCCTATAAAAATGTAGTATGATGGTCGAAAAGCCTGGTTCCGATCCCCAGAAAAACCGCTGTGGAAAAAATAATGATTTTTCCACAACGAAAATAAGAATTTGTGTTGCAATATATACAAATTTGTTGTAAAATATTCGTAATGGCTTGTAAGATTAAAAACGCGGCCTTTTTTTCGTCCATCTGCGGCGGACAAAAATCGCGCCTCGGCCACAGAAAGATCCATGTGTTTGGCAAAGCACAACCGATTACGAGTAAAGAGGGGATTTGAATGTCAAACAGGCTTTTCCAGGGAATCGTCCACCAGATGAGAGACTGTATCGACAGGGTGATCGGCGTCGTGGATGACAGCGCGACGATCATCTCGTGCAGCGATCTCACCAAAATTGGCGAAACGAGCGATTTCTTTACGCTCGACGTCGGCGACACGAACGAGGTGTTCGTGCGCGACGGCTATACGTATAAGCCGTTTGGCAACAAGATGAAACCCGAATTTGCGGTTTTTGTCGAAGGTGTGGACGATCCCGCCGCAAAATACTGCAACCTCCTGGCGATCTCCCTCTCGTCAATCAAGCAGTATTACGACGAGAAATACGACCGGAACAACTTCATCAAAAACGTCATCCTCGACAACATCCTGCCGGGGGACATCTACGTTAAGGCGCGGGAGCTGCACTTCAACACCGACTCCACCCGCGTCGTCCTGCTCATCCGCATCGTCGCTTCCAACGACATCTCCGCCTTCGACGTCATTCAGAACCTCTTCCCCGATAAGCAGAAGGACTTCGTCTTCAACATCTCCGAGAGCGACATCGTGCTCGTCAAGGAGACAAAGCCCGGCATCGAGTCGAAAGACCTCGAAAAGCTCGCGCGCTCGATCGTGGACACGCTGGGCAGCGAGTTCTACACCAAGGTGGTCGTGGGCATCGGCACCTCGATCGTCGGCGTGAAGGATCTGGCCCGCAGCTTCAAGGAGGCGCAGGTGGCGCTTGAGGTCGGCAAGGTGTTCGACACCGAAAAGGCGATCGTCAGCTACGACAACCTCGGCATCGCGCGGCTGATCTACCAGCTGCCGACCACCCTGTGCGACATGTTCCTGCGGGAGGTCTTCAAAAAGGGCTCGATCGAAAGCCTCGACCACGAGACCCTCTTTACCATCCAGAAATTCTTTGAGAATAACCTCAACGTGTCGGAGACGAGCCGCAAGCTCTTCGTCCACCGCAACACCCTCGTCTACCGGCTCGAGAAGATCAAAAAGCTCACGGGGCTCGACCTGCGGGAATTCGACCACGCGATCATCTTCAAGGTGGCGCTGATGGTCAAGAAATACCTGACGGCGAATCCGGTGAAATATTAATTGTGAAACCTGGCCTGCCGAAAGACAGGCCTTTTCAAAGGCGGTGTACCAGTGATCGAATTCGTCAATGTCTCCAAAGTCTACAAGGCGACGGGGACGCGCGCGCTCAGCAATTTCAATGTGAGTATTGACAGAGGGGAATTCGTATTCGTCGTCGGCCCGTCGGGAGCTGGGAAGAGCACCTTTATCAAGCTGCTGATGCGGGAGGAGAAGCCGACGTCGGGAGAGATCTACGTCAACGGCCAGAACCTCGTGCGCCTCAAGCGGCGCAAGGTCCCCTACTACCGCCGCACGCTCGGGGTGGTGTTCCAGGATTTCCGGCTCATCCCGACCATGAACGTCTATGACAACGTCGCGTTCGCGCTGCGGGTCACCAACGTGTCCGCCAAGGACATCCGCAGCCGCGTTCCGTACATACTCGGCCTGGTCGGGCTTTCCGGCAAGGCCAAGAGCCTGCCCGAGCACCTGTCGGGCGGCGAACAGCAGCGCGTCGCGCTCGCGCGCGCGCTCGTCAACAACCCCCCGCTCATCATCGCGGACGAGCCCACCGGCAACATCGACCCCGATCTCTCGTTTGAGATCGTCGACCTGCTCAGCGAGATCAACAAATGCGGCACCACCATCGTCATGGTCACCCATGAACACAACCTGGTGAGCGAGTTCGATCACCGGGTGATTACGATCGACGAGGGAACCATCATCTCGGACGACCGGAACAGGGGGTACTACGACGAATGAAGGGCAGCAGTTTCGGGTACCTCATCAAGGAGGGCGCCAAGAGCATCTACGCGAACCGGCTGATGTCGTTCGCGTCGATCGGCACGCTGGTGGCGTGCATGCTCCTGATCGGCGCCTCGATGCTTTTTTCGATGAACGTCAACAAGATCGTCGGCTTCGCGGAGACCCAGAACGAGGTCGTGGTCCAGCTGGAGGACGGCCTCGACGAGGAACAGATCGCGGACGTCGGGCTGGAGCTCGGGCTTGTGGACAACATCTATAACCAGCGGTTCGTCTCGAAGGACGAGCTGCTGGAGGAGCAGAAGGCCAAGTCCCCCGAGCTGGAGGACCTGCTCACCGGCTTGGAGGGCGACCAGAACCCTCTCTTCAACTATTACAGCGTGCGGGTGAAGGACCTCTCCGTCCTCACCGGCACGGTCATGCGGCTCGAATCGATCTCGGGGGTTTCCGCGGTGCGCGCCCCCGACGCGGTCGCGGAGGCGTTTTCCAGCATCAAGCGCGCGGTGTCGGTCAGCGGCATGTTTATCGTCGCCATCCTCATTGTCGTGTCGCTGGTCATCATCGCCAACACGATCAAGGTCACCGTCTTCAACCGCCGCAAGGAGATCAATATCATGAAATACGTCGGCGCGACCGACGCCTTCATCCGGCTGCCCTTCTTCGTGGAAGGATTCCTGCTCGGGCTGCTCTCCGCGCTGCTCGCCTTCGGGCTGCTGTGGATCGGCTACAACTATGTGCTCGACGCGGTGTCCCTCAATCCCTCCGCCTTTATCCAGTCGGCCTATCAGAACACGATCCCCTTTGAGGAGGTCGCGCTCGAGCTGCTCGCCTGGTTCGCGGGCGGAGGCATCGGGATCGGCGTGTTCGGCAGCATGTTCTTTGTAAACAGATACCTGAAAGTATGACCTCCGCTGCGGCGGAAGGCGGAAGGGGGGCCTGGATGTGGGCGAAAAGGGCAAACGCGTCTTTGCATGGATGATGGCGCTGCTTATGGCTGTCATGGTCGTGGCGCCGACCGTGTCGATCCTGGTGCACGCGGACGACGACGAGGAATACGAGGACGATTACGACGAGGACGAGGACGACCTCCAGGACATGCTCGACCGCCTCAACAGCAAATACAAGAAGCTGCAGGAGCAGAACAACGCCGTGCAGCAGAAGATCAACGCGGCCGCTTCCGAGAAACAGAAGCAGGTCGTCATCAAGCAGGAGATCGACGGGCAGATCAACACGACGATCGAGCAGATCGACACGCTTGACGAGCGGATCGCGGTGCTCGAGCAGCGGATCTCGGAGAAGACCCGCGAGATGTCCGCCAAGCAGAAGGAGATCGACGAAAACTTCTCCCTCTACCAGCAGCGGCTGCGCGCGATGTGCTCCTTGCAGGGGACAAGCACCCTCGGCCTCGTGCTCGGGGTGGACGACTTTTCCGACATGCTGCTGCGCACCGACGTCGTGACCGCCGTGGCGCAGCATGACACCGACCTGATCAACGAGCTCAAGGAGCAGAAGGCGGAGCTCGAGGCGATCAAGAAGGAGATCGAGGACGACAAGACCTCCGTCGAGGAGGACAAGCGCGAGACGGTCTCCAAGCAGGAGGAGCTCAAGGCCCAGCAGGCGACCGCCGTTTCACGGATTCAGGACATCGCCGCCCAGGAGCAGGAGTTCCTGGCCAACAAGGCCGAGCTCACCAAGCAGATGCAGCAGGTCCAGGCGGAAATTTCGGCGATCATCGCGGAGATCAATAAGACCTCCCTCAACACGAAATATATCGGCGGCGGCATGGCGTGGCCCTCCGCCTCCCTTTTCCAGGTGACCTGCCCCTACGGCTCCCGCTTCGGCGGCAGCGATTTCCACACGGGCATCGACATCTCGGGCGGCGGCGCCTACGGCTCGCCCGTGCTCGCGGCCAACTCGGGCACCGTCAAGGTCGCGAACACCTCCTTCACGCCCGGCTACGGCTACGGCAAGTACGTCATCATCGACCACGGCGGCGGCATCCAGACCCTCTACGGGCATATGAGCGCGCTTTCCGTCTCGGTCGGGGACGTTGTGGCGCAGGGGCAGAAGATCGGCGAGGTCGGCTCGACCGGCTGGTCGACCGGCCCGCACATCCACTTTGAGATCCGCGTCAACAACAAGGCGGTCAACCCGCAGGGCTGGTCCCCGTGACGTGAAAAACAAAGAACCTTCCGGTGAAGGGCGGAGAGTCTCCGCCCTTCGCATTGTCCGGCGCGGCCGCGCCGGGCGGCGGCCGGATTTGGCGGAGGCCGCGGGGCGGCCCCCGCGGACAGAGCGGCCGGCCTGACCCGTCCGGGCGACAGAACGCAGGCCGAAAGGAGACGACTGATGAGCAAAAAGATTTCTTTGGGCGCGGCGATCGCGTTCACGGTGATCGTCATCACGGCGACGATCACGATGACGTGGCTTTTTGCGCGGCGCAGCTTTGACGAGACCGCCTATAACCTCAGCGAGCGCGAGGCGATGTATTCCAAGCTCGCCGAGGTGGACGACTACGTGCGGCAGAACTACACCGGCGCGATCGGGGAGGGCGAGCTGGTCAACCAGCTCGTCACCGGCTACCTCAACGGCACGGGGGACGCGTACGCGCGCTATTACGACGCGGCCGCCTACGCCCGCCTCAAACAGAGCTACAACGACCAGCGGGTGCAGATCGGCATCGTGCCCCGGATGGATGAGAGCGGCTACATCGTCGTCGACGAGGTCTATCCCGATTCGCCCGCGCAGGCCGCCGGCCTGCAGGAGGGCGACCTGATCGTGCGCATCGACGAGACCGACATCACCGCCGAAAACTACAGCGAGGCGGTTTCGATGCTCTACGGCGCGGCCGGCACCAAGATGAATATCGTCGTGCGCCGCGGCGTCGAGGACAGCACGCTGCCCGACATGACCCGCCGCTTCGTCGAGGTCCCGTCGGTCTATTCCTCCATGCTTGAAAACCAGATCGGCCTGGTCGTCATCAAGGACTTCGCCGACAATACCCCCGACCAGTTCACCAAGCAGGTGGACAGGCTGATCGACGAGGGCGCGCAGGGCCTTGTGTTCGACGTGCGCGGGGTCAGCATCACCTCCTCCGGCACCTCCGCCCTCGACTCGGTGGCCGAGGCGCTCGACAAGCTCCTCCCCTCCGGGGTGCTCGCCTCGACCGTCGACAAGACGGGACGGGTGGAAAACACCAAAATTTCCGACGCGCGGGAGGTCACCCTTCCGATGGCGGTGCTCATCAATGAGAAGACCTCGGGGGAGTCGGAACTCTTCGCGGCGGTCATCCGCGATTACAACAAGGGCAAGCTCATCGGCCAGAAGACCGCCGGCAAGGGGACGATGCAGCGCATCTTCCCGCTGACCGACGGCAGCGCGATCGAAATCACGACGGCGGTCTACAACCCGCCGACCAGCCCGAGCTTTGACGGGGAGGGCGTGCGGCCCGACTTCGAGGTCAAGATGAACGACGACTCGATGCCGGGGAACCTGCTGACCGACCCGCAGCTCCAGAAGGCGGTGGATTCGATCATCGCGACCATCCGCATGAACATGACGATCATCGACCTGGAGCCGGAGGAGAGCGGCGGCACGGCGTCCGCCACGTCTCTGCCCGACGCGGCGTACGCGAGCTCCTCGGAGGAGGAGCCGTCCGCCGCCGAATCGTCCGAGACGGCGTCCTCCGGCGAGGAGTCGTCCGCCGCGGAATCCTCCGATATGGAGGAACCGCGGGACGTGTCGGGCGAGGCCTCCTCTGAGGAGGAAGAGGCTTCGTCGAGCGAACCGGAGCCCGAAGCCGAACCGGAACCGGCGCGCGAGCCGCTCGATCTGACGGAATTCAGCGCCGCGATCGACCTGCTGGCGGGGATCACCTTCGAGGTGCCCGCGCCGCCCGCGCCTCCGGTGCAGTCCGAGGCGCCCGCCGCGAGCGAACCCGTCGTGAGCGAGCCTCCGGCGAGTCAGCCCGCCGAATCCCAGCCCGCGGAGAGCGTGGCCCCCGCCGAATCGCAGGCGGAGAGCCAGCCGCCCGCGGAATCCTCCGGGACGGAGAGCGGCCCGGAGGGCTCTTCCTCCGAGGGGACCGCGACCTCCGGGGAGGAGGAGACCGAGTCGTCGAGCGAGGCGTCCTCCGCGCCGCCCGCACGCCTCGGGGCGTTTTCCAGCGGCAGAAGATAAGCGAAGCGTCCGGGCGGCCGCCGAAAGGCGGCCGCCTCTTTTGCGTGTGCGCGGAAAAGCGCCCCGCGCGTGAAACCGGCGGCCCCGTGCATATCCCGCGCGGCCGGGACATAAGATGAAGGGACAGGTCGTAAGAGGGGAGCAGGGAAAGATTACCTGTAAACAATTCCTTAAAAAACTTTGGAACGCTTGACATATTTGAACGTTTTGACTATAATACTAACCATTGCTATACGTCTGGCTGCAAAACGCGCGCGAGAAGCGGGAAGACCCGATGTCCGCGCCGCCGGGGGTATGCGCTTTTTTCGTATCTGCGGGATTTCGTGATGGAACCAAATGCTCTGTAAAGGAGAATGGGATATGGCAACGGAAATGTTAATGACACAAGAGGGCTACGAGGCGCTCAAAAAGGAACTGAATGAACTCAAGAGCGTGACCAGGGGGGAGATCTCCGAAAAAATCCGCGTGGCGCGCGGGTTCGGCGACCTGTCGGAGAACAGCGAATACGACGAGGCCAAGAACGAGCAGGCGGTCGTCGAGGCGCGCATCAAAAAGCTGGAGGACCAGCTCAAGAACGTCAAGATCATCAGCCGGGACGAGATCTCCACCGACGCCGTTTCGGTCGGCTGCAAGGTCAAAATTCTCGACGTCGATTTCGACGAGGAGATGGAGTACGTCATCGCCAGCTCGGTCGAGTCGCATTCCGACCTCGACGCGATCTCCGACGAGTCGCCGGTGGGCAAGGGGCTCATCGGCCACAAGGTGGGCGATGTGGTGGAAATCCAGGCGCCCGCCGCCGTCCTGAAACTGAAAATTCTCGAGATCAGCCGGTAAGCAGAGTCAATATTTTGTAAAAGCGGGCTTTGCAAGAGCCCGCTTTTTTGTTATAATAACCGCATGGCAGACGGGCCGCGGGGCCCGCAACAGATAAAGGATGTGCATACGATGGAAGAATCCCGCAACCTCCCGGAGGGGGAGCTGACCGAGCAGGAGGAACAGCAGAAGCTGTCCGAGGTCCTGCAGATCCGGCGCGACAAGCTGGAATCCTTGAAAGCCGAGGGGAAGAACCCCTTTGAGATTACCACCTACAGCCGCACCGCCTACGCGCGGCAGATCGTCGACCGGTTCGACGAGCTGGAGGGACGGGAGGTGTCCATCGCGGGGCGCATGATGAGCCGCCGCATCATGGGCAAGGCCTCCTTCCTCGACCTGCGCGACGCCTCGGGCCGGGTGCAGAGCTATGTGCGCCGCGACGAGGTGGGCGACGAGCGGTACGCAGATTTCAAGAAATGGGACATCGGCGACATCGTCGGCATCCGCGGCGAGGTCTTCCGCACCCAGAAGGGGGAGATCTCGGTCAAGGCGCACGAGATCGTGCTCCTCTCCAAATCTCTGCTGCCGCTGCCCGAGAAGTGGCACGGCCTCAAGGACACCGAGCTGCGCTACCGCCAGCGGTATGTCGACCTCATCGTGAGCCCCGAGGTCAAGGAGACCTTCGTCAAGCGCTCGAAGATCATCACCGCCATCCGCGGCTACCTGGACGGGCTGGGCTTCCTCGAGGTCGAGACCCCCGTGCTGCACACGATCGCGGGCGGCGCGGCCGCGCGGCCGTTCATCACCCACCACAACGCCCTCGACATCGACATGTACATGCGCATCGCGCTCGAGCTGCACCTGAAGAGGCTGATCGTCGGCGGGTTCGACAAGGTGTACGAGATCGGGCGGGTCTTCCGCAACGAGGGCATCGACACCCGCCACAACCCCGAGTTCACCCTGCTCGAGCTCTATGAGGCGTACACCGACTACCACGGCATGATGGACATCACCGAGGGGCTCATCCGCCACTGCGCGCACGCGGTGCTCGGCACCGGCGTCATCCGGTACGGCGACGTGGAGATCGACCTCGATAAGCCGTTCGAGCGCCTCACGATGCGCGACGCGGTCAAAAAGTACGGCGGCGTCGACTTCGCGGAGGTGGAGACGCTCGAGCAGGCGCGCGCGCTCGCGAAGGAGCACCACATCGAATACGAGGAGCGCCACGGCAAGGGGGATATCCTGAGCCTCTTCTTCGAGGAATACTGTGAGGAGCACCTGATTCAGCCGGTCTTCATCACCGACCATCCGGTGGACATCTCCCCGCTTTCCAAGCGCAAGCCGGAGGACCCCGAATACACCGAGCGGTTCGAGCTCTTCATCCTCGGGCGGGAGCACGCCAACGCGTTCAGCGAGCTCAACGACCCGATCGACCAGCGCGGCCGGTTCGAGCACCAGGCGGCGCTGAAGGCCGCGGGCGACGAGGAGGCCACCGACGTCGACGAGGATTTCCTCACGGCGCTCGAATACGGCATGCCCCCGACGGGTGGGCTCGGCATCGGCGTCGACCGCTTGGTGATGCTGCTGACCAACAGCGCGTCGATCCGCGACGTGCTGCTCTTCCCGACCATGAAGCCGATCAGGGACTGACCGGACCGCTGAACAGACAAAAGGAGGTGGGCGTCCTTGGGAGAACCGGATAAAAAGGAATCCCGTGTGGTGCACAAGCGCAGGCTGGGCATTTTTGTCGTCGCGCTGATCGTCGTCGTGCTGCTCGCGCTCGCCTATTTTTTCAGCGAGGGGACCGACGACGGGAAGCTGACCGTCGTGGCCGCGGTGCGCGGCTACCTCTCGGTCGAGCAGAAGGACGCGCTGACCATGCAGCTGACCGGCTACGCCCCCGATATCGAGGAGGGGGGCGCGCCGGTGACGCTGGTGACCTACGAGTTCCCGGCCACGGGCGGCGGCGACACGGCGAAGATGCTCGGCGAGCTGAGCGGCGCCCTCTCCGAAGGGGACGCCGACCTGGTGCTGCTCGACAGCTACGTCTATGACCTGCTCGGCAACGACACCCTCTTCGAGGACCTTTCCGCGCGCTATCCCGACGACCCGGCGGTCGTCGGGCGGTATCGCTACGCGATCTCGGGCAAGCCGTTTGCCAACGCGGAGGGGCTGGAGGAGCTGCCGACCCTCTACTTCGTGCTGCGCAGCGCCGAATCCAGCGCGGTCAACAGGAACGCGCAGACCCTGGACGACTATGACGTGCGGCGGCGCCTGCTCGACAACGTGGCGAACAGCACGCCCCCGTCGAGCTACGCGGCGCAGGGGCTGGTCGGAAGCGATGAAGAAGCCTGATAAAAGCGGACCTGCGCGCAGGTCCGCTTTTCGCATCCGCCGCGCTTGACAAACTCCCCCCCGCGGCGTAAAGTGGAACCATTAAGACAGCGAGGTGTTTGATATGAAAACGCGCAGAATGCCGGCCTTCCTGCTGGCGGCGGCCGCCGCCCTGAGCATGAGCCTTTCCGCGGCGGCGCTGGCCGCCGGCGCGGCTGATGTGCATGAGAACGTCCTGCCTCCCGCGCCCTCGGCGGACGCGAGTTCCTACGCCGTGGCGCTCGACGGGGAGCAGATGCTCTTCGGTCCCGCCGACTGGAGGCTGGAGGGCAACCCCTTCGCGGCCGCCGCGTCGAAATACGCCTCCGGCGAGACCGTCCACCTCCAGACCCTCCCCGCCGACGGGGTGAGCCGACTGGCGGTCAACGCCGCGCTCTGCGGCGTTGTGATCGAGCCGTCGGACACAGGCAGCTTTGAACTGGATACCGTCGGCGCGTCGGGGCCGCTGGACGCCAGGCTGACCCTTTCGGGCGGGACCCTCACCCTCACGGCGCGGGGCTCCACCGGCCTGCGCTATCTCTGCACCCGTGAGGACGCGCGGGTCAACACCGTCCTGCTGCGGGTGCCCGCGCAGCGGTATTTTTCGCTGACGCTCTCGGCGCGCGACGCGCTCGTGCACGCCTACGGCGAAGCGGTGGGATCGGTCGGCGGCAGCGCCGACGGAGGGATGCTCTACGTCACCGCCGAAAAGCTCTCCGCGCGCTGCACGATGACCTGCACGAACGGCGACATCGTGATCGAGGCGGACGAGATCACCGGGAAGCAGGACGTCCAGACGGACAACGGCGACATCGCCGTCATCGCCGGGAAGGTCGGCGGCGAGCTCTATTTCCGCAGTGAAAACGGGGATATCGCCGTCCGGGCCGAAACGCTCGGCCGCGCGACGATCACGACCCAGAACGGCGACCTGCTGCTCGACGTGAAGGAGCTCACCAAGGACGCCTATCTGAAGGACCTGAACGGGGACGTCCGCGTCAACTTCCGCAAGGAGCCGCAGGACCTCGATTTCGTCTTTTCGGGCGGCAACTTCGACGAGATAAGGCTTCCGCGCGGCTGGGACGGCGGCGTCACCCTCGGAAGCGGCGAGCCGAAATTCACGCTGCGCACGGAAAACGGCGAGGTCCGCGTCACCTTCGGGAAGCTCGAGACCCCCTGACGGAGGGATTCCGGGCCGCCCCCGTGAAAGCCGGCGCTCGCCGCCGCATGATTGACGGATTTGCCGGTGAATTGAAGATGAAAAAACGGAAGAAGGACGCCAATGCTTCATTGGCGTCCTTCTCTGATTCCCCGGCGGGAGGCGCGCGTCTAAGGCTGGAATCCGATTTTCCGCGCGGCGGGCCAGGGGCACTCCCGCCACTGGCCCTCGTTTTCGTCCGGATCCCCGGTGAGCAGGTCCACGGCGGCGTCCGCCAAAAAGCCCAGATAGCTCTCCGCGGCGCAATCGCCGCAGAGCAGCTTCCACATCAGGCCGCCGAACAGGTACGATTCCGCGAATTCCCGCCAGCTGTGCAGCCCCCGGGCCGCCTTTTGGGACAGCTCCCACAGGACGCCCACGGCCTCCCCCTCGGTGATCCAGCCCAGATAGCAGCCCCAGCGGGCCAGCATGGCCGCCCGGCCCACGTCCCAGCCCAGCAGGAAGTCGGGGAGATACCGGTCCTTGAAGTACTGAACAAACCGCCAGCCCCGGCAGACCGACGCCCGGTCCTCCTCGT
This sequence comes from Anaerotruncus massiliensis (ex Togo et al. 2026), assembly GCF_030825285.1. Classification (NCBI taxonomy): domain Bacteria; kingdom Bacillati; phylum Bacillota; class Clostridia; order Eubacteriales; family Oscillospiraceae; genus Anaerotruncus; species Anaerotruncus massiliensis (ex Togo et al. 2026). The sequence goes on along the minus strand of NZ_JAPJQF010000039.1, from coordinate 10,984 downwards.
CCATGCCTTCCTCCAGAAGCTCCTCCGGCGAATCCGCCTCACAGTAGAGGGCGTAGCGCAGGGTGTAGCCCTCCCGGGTCAGGTAGCGGATGGTGTCCAGCAGCTCGCCCCGCCCGTTGATGCCCCAGGAGCGGCGGACCAGGGAGACGATCTGCTGCTCCATAACGGGGATATGCTCCTCCACGTCCATGCCGCCCAGCTCGTGGTCGTTCAGCGTGGAGATAATGCCGGAGAGCAGGATGCCGAACCGGCCCCAGCGGGGGTCGTCCTTGGCGTAGGGGGCCGGCTCGGGCTCGGGCAGGGCGTCCAGTTGAGCCAGCTTTTCCTCCAGCACCTGATAGAGCTCCCGCTCCATCGCCTGGTCGAGCTCCCGCTCCTCATCCTCGCCGTCCTCTTCCTCCATGGCCAGGGTCTCCAGGGCGGCGGCGATGACGCCCATGTCCTCCCCAAAAAGCTGGCCCATCATGCCCTCCGCGCCGAGGGCGGCCGCCGCGGCCACCTTTTCGTCCACCGCCTGCTGGATCAGCTCCTGGTTGACCGCCATCTGCGCCATGGCCTCCGGGCTGAACATCTGGCCAAGGATTTCCACCTGGCGCTGCTGGTTGGCCGCGTCCAGCTCGGCGGCTTGCCCCTCGTCGTTCTGCCGTTTCGCCGCATCTTCCGCCGCTTTTTCGGCGTCCTTCTGCGCCTGCTCCGCAATCTTTCGGCTCTTCTCCATGGATTCCTGGAGTTGCTGTGAGGCCGCGTCGCTGGCGGCCTGGGCCCGCTTCATGAGCTCGTCGATATCAAACATGCTTCGTTTCCTCCTTGTCGGCATTGTCCGCGTCTGGCGGGAGGGGGTGCCATGCGGGGGGCTCTTTTTTGCGGGAGAACAGCCGCTTCAGGCCGCCCAACACCCCCTCGACGATGTGGAACCACAGGTGTCCCACAATAAACACAATCACCAGAGCGATCAGTACCGCGCCAATCTGTCCCCAGGACATATTTCCGCCCCCTTATTTCGTCTTAAACTTGGTCATGAAGAACTCAGTGAACGCCTTCAACTCCTCCTCCTGGGAGACATACACGTACAGCGATTCGTCCTCCAGCCAGTCGTAGGCGTTGATGCCGATGTAGCCCTTCCGGTCGGGGTAGATGATAAAGGCGTCGGTGGGATACTTGTTCCGGTACGCCTTGTGGATCTCAGAGCGGCGGTAATACACAGGGTCGCCGCAGCCGGAGAGGTCCGGAACGGTGGGCACCGCCACGATTGTTTCGGCGGCCTCGTCCCAGCCCACGATCAGGTTGCCGATCTTGCTCTTGCTGCCGCGGACGAGGCCGTAGTTGAAACGGCTCACGTCCTCGGTGAAGCCGAAGAGCAGCTGATAAGCGTCCCCGTTTTCCACCACCTGGTTAAACAGGGCCCGCATCTTCTTTCGGTTGGCGTCGCTTTTGGCCTGGTCGATCTCCGGCCCCTGAAACAGCTTGCTGAAAAGTCCCATACGAATGTTCCTCCTTGATATTTATGGATGATCCTGCCCGCGCAGTGTTTCCATATAGTCCAAAATGGCGTTGAGCTGAAAATCGGTCGCATCATCGGCGGCGTCCGGGAAGAGGAAGGGCAGCGTATCCGGGATCGCTTTGCGCAGGATGGCGGCGGAAAACAGCAGGTTGCCGAGCAGCTTTACCGTCTGCGTCCCGGCGCGGATGCCGAAGGCGCGCAGCATTTCCGTAAAGAACGCAAGCCGTCTTTTCAGGAATTCCCGGCGCTTATCCTCCGACAGACATTTGGCGAGCGCCTGCTGCTCCTCGATGCTCATGATCGCGAAGCGGTCCCGCCCCCCATAACAGACACGGCGGAGGAACCTTTCGACCCCCTCCCGCCAGCCGAGCCCGGGGTCGTCCATCAGCTCCCGCGCGCGCGCCAGCATTTGCGGCTGCTGGTAATAAAACGCCTGCACGACCAGATCCTCCTTGGCCGGGAAGAAGGAATAGAAAAAGGTGCGGGAAATTCCCACCCGCAGGTAGATCTGTTCGATCGTGGTGTGCTGAATGCCCTGCTTTGCCATCAGTTCAAGCCCCGTGGTGATCAGTTCCTTCCTGACCCGCTCCCGCTCCGCCTCGGAATAAGCTATCTTGGGCATGACGTCCCTCCGCTCGAAAATAAGAACAAAATTTTATTTCAGTTTTTATTATACCGGTCCGACGCCTGCTCCGCAAGGCCGGGAAATACGAATTGGAAGAAATACCGAGGGGCGGCGTCTTTTATTGGGCATGTGGCTGTAAGGCCCGGGGAGTCGGCCGTGGGATGTTTTTTTGCATTTCGCAGGAATTTCCTCTTGACAGCGTGACTAACTGTATACATAATATAGATACAGAAAGACACAGTAAGGCGCAGAAAGATCGGAGGCGGTCGTCTGGACATTATCCTGTCGAATTCCTCGCCGCGCCCGCTCTATGAGCAGATCGAGGAACAGATCAAAAACGGAATCCTGTCGGGGGCGCTCGGGCAGGGGGACGCGATGCCTTCCATCCGCTACCTGGCCAAACAGCTGCGGGTGAGCGTCATCACAACCAAGCGGGCCTATGACGATCTCGAGGCGGAGGGCTTCCTCGAGACGACGCCGGGCAAGGGGACCTATGTGTCGCTTGCCGGCCGCGACCGCCTGCGGGAGGTCGCCATGAGCCAGATCGAGGGGAAGCTCTCGGAGATCATCGACGCGGCAAAGTCGATCGGCCTGACGCTCGACGAGCTTTGGGAGATCACGGCCACGCTGTACAGGGAGGAACCATAGGATGGATCAGAACGTCATTGAGATCACCGGACTGAAAAAGCGGTTCGATAAGAGCGGTTTTGTGCTGGACCTGCCCCGCCTCACGGTGCGGGAGGGGTACGTGACCGGCTTCATCGGCGAGAACGGCGCGGGCAAGACCACGACGATCAAGCTCGTGATGGACCTGCTCTTCCCCGACGAGGGGGAGGTCAGGGTGTTCGGCCGGGAGGCGCACGCCTTTTCCGAGCAGATCAAGCGGGATCTGGGCTACATCGGGGAGCAGACGGGCTTTCTCGGGCAGGCGAAGCTCAGGACCCTGCGCGAGATGGTGAAGCCCTTCTATCCCAACTGGGACGACGTGGTCTTCCGCCGTTATCTCGACCGCTTTTCCCTCGATCCGGGCAAGAAGTTCAAGGACCTCTCGAAGGGCAAGCAGAAGCAGTTCGCGCTTGCGCTGGCGCTCTCCCACCACCCGAAGCTGCTGCTGATGGACGAACCCACCGCGAATCTCGACCCGTTGGTGCGGCAGGAGCTGCTCGACATCCTCGCGGACGAGATCGAGCAGGAGGGGGTCAGCGTCTTTTTCTCCACCCACATCACCTCCGACCTCGACAAGATCGCCGATTACATCCTCTTCCTGCACGGCGGGAAGCTGCTGCTCGAGGGGGAGAAGGACGTCCTTACCGACAGCCACCGGATCGTCAAGGGACGCCGCGAGCTGCTGACCGGCGAGGTCGAGAGGCTGCTCTGCGGGGTGGAGGCGACCGAGTTCGGCTTCCGCGGGCTCGCGGGGGACCCCGGCGCGGTGCACGCGCTGCTCGGCGACGAGGCGCTCTACGAGAAGCCGACGGTCGAGGACCTCTTCCTCGGCTATACCCGCAGGGAAAGGGGGGAGGCGCGGTGAAGGAGATGCTTTCCGTCATCCGCATGGACCTGCTGAAGCTGCGCAGCGTCGCGGGGGCGATGTTCCCGCTGCTCATCATCGTGTTCTTTTTGTCCGCGACGCTGAGCGTCAGCGCGGCGGTCTTCCTCTATGTGATCGTCGTCTACTTCTTCGTGTACACCCCCGCCGCTTACGACGAGCAGAGCAAGGGGGACTACCTGACCGGCTCGCTGCCCGTGCGGCGGGAAAAGCTCGTCGCGGCGAAATACCTCTATGATCTCGCGGTGGTCGCCGGGGCCTGCCTGGCGGCGCTGGCCGCCGGGGGGATCGGCGCGGCGCTGAAGCTCGGCCGGGGCGGCTCGGTGACGGGGATGCTGCCGGTGCTCATCCTGATCGGCTGCGCCTTCACGGCGTTCGTCCAGCCGCTCATCCTCGGGTTCGGCGTGACGAGGGCCCGCTACTGGATCCTGGCCGCCTACGCGTTCGGCGTCGCGGCGGCGACCGTGCTCGGCATGAACGTGGGCGGAACGCGCGCGCAGATGCCTTCGGCGCTGCCCGGCTGGCTCGCCCCGCTGCTGATCCTGTTCGGCGCGGCGCTGCTCGCGGTTTCCTATCCCATCGCGCGGCGGCTCTACGCCCGCCGCCAGTTCACCGACTGAGGAGGCCCGCCATGCGAAACGTGCTGCTGCTCTGCCGGACGGACTGGTTCCGGCTCGCCGGCCTGCCCAGGTATTCCCTTGTTTACCTGCTCATTCTGGCCGGCTTTTCCGTCTCCACCCATGTGGCCCCGATCGGCTATATCATGGCCTGCTACGTCCTGTCCGCCACGGTCGTGGGCTTCGACGACAACAGCGCGGCCGGGCTCTTCACGGGGACGCTCCCCGTCAGCCGCGCCCAGATCGTGTGGGGGAAGTACTTCTTCTGCACCGCGTTCCTGCTGCTGGCGGACGGGGTCGTGCTGCTCGTGAACCGCGCGGCCGCCGGGCTGCTGCCGCCCTCCGTCAATCCGCTGCCGATCGGCTCGCTGCTCGCCCTCCAGTTCTGCGGCGCCGCGGTCATCATCGCGGTATCGCTGCCGCTCATCCTGCTGCTCGGCTCGATCCGGGCGCGCTACGGGCTGGTCGCGATCTACATGGCGGTCTTTTTCCTCCTCTTCCGGTACGCCTCGGAGGCGGGGCGCGGGGGGATTCCGCCGCTGCCGTCCGATGCGGTTTCCCTGCTCTGGCTGGTCGGGGCGGCGGCCCTGCCCGCTTCCGCCCTCATCACCGTGTGCCTCTACCGGGAACACGAATATCTGCAGTAGCGGGCGGGCCCTTCCGGCGAAACCGCGTTGACAAACGGGAGGGGCTGTAGTAGCATAAATGTGGAAGCCCCGCTCGACGGGGACGGAAGGAGGCCTTCGGATGATCAGGCTCAGGCAGGGGACCCCGGGTAAGGTCTACACGGTAAGCTGGGTGAAAGGCGGCGGCAGGATCGCCCGCCCGCTGGAGGAGCGCGGCGTGGTCGCGGGCGTCGACGTGACGCTGCTCTCCCTCACGCCGGAGGGGAACGCGCTGGTGCGTCTCCGGGACAGGGAATTTTCCCTCACCCCGGCGGAGGCGGAAAACCTCGTGGTGGACGCCCCGCTCGTGCGCAAGAAGGGGGACCCGGTGTTTCTCGGAGGGTGCTGCGGCTACGGCAACACCTCCGCGATGTGGGAAAAATACGTCAACGGAGACGCGCCGTCCGAGGACTGACCGCGTCAAAAAGCCCCCGCCGCTTTCGCGGCGGGGGCTTTTACCGTTTATGCGCTCAGAGCTGGGAGAAGCCGAAGCTGTTGGCCAGCGCGTCGATCTTGCGGCCCTGCTTGCACATCGGGCAGTCGCGGAAGGAGTTCGACTGGTAGCCGGGCAGGTCGGCGGCGGAGAAGAGATGGGTGATCGGGTAGCCCTCGATCTCGTCCTGCACGCTGAACACGGCGGTGATCCCCTCGGCGATGCCGCCGTAGTAGGCGATGCATTCGAGCGCGCGGTGGATCGTCTTGCCGGTGGTGACCGAGGCGAGCAACAGGAGCACATGCCTGCCGGTGAGCATCGGGATGAGGTTGTCGCGGAAGATCATCTGCCCGTTGGTGTTGAACTCGGGGGTGACGACGAAAATGTCCTTTTCGCTGTTGACCGATGCGAGGTTATTTTTGGCGAGCTCCTGCGCCAGGAACGCGCCGATGACCTCGCTGCCGTCCATGCAGATGATCGTGTCGACGGGCTTCTCATAGGCGTAGTGCTGCGCGAGCGTGACGGCCGCCTCACGCGCCATCACGAAATCGTGCTTCATCATCGTGATGTCGATGTAGTAGTTGATGTGGGAATGGCTCGTGACAAAGTGGCCGGGAATCGCGGTGATCTCCAGGTTGCGGTTGCTGGACGATACGATTTTAACCGAATTCATAACCATAGCTGTTCCTCCATTCTTCGCACATACCTTGTGTCCAATGTTATTATACCATTTTTTGCCGCGGGGGACAAGAAAAAAGCCGCCGTTCCCTCGGAACGGCGTGCTTTTTTCCGGTTTTACCGGGAAACGGGAAAAACGATCCCCCGGCGTCCGGCCGGGGGATTCTTTTTCGCGCTTTCTGAAGAAAGCGCCCAAAGACTTTTTGATTAGGCCGGCCTCCGCCCGCCCCGCCTCCCGCGGCCCGTGCGGGAGGGACGGGGACGGAACCAACCGGCAGGGGCGGCGAATGCGGCGGGCCGCCGCGCTTCGCCTGCACCAAAAGTTTTAAAAGGGGTTTGGGGAAACTTTTTCAAAAGTTTCCTCAAATTATCTCACTGTAATCTTCTGGGTATAGTCGGAGCCGCAGGGCTGGACGGCGGGCAGACCGAGGGAATAGAGGTCGGTGGCGCGGGCCTCGAGGGAAGCGAACCGCGCGCAGGTCTCGTTTTTCTCCGCGAGCTTAAGCAGCGAATGGGATACGGGGATACGGGTGGTCCTGTTGGCGGCGGAGAGGATCTCCATGCCGCGCTTGTTGAAGGAGAGGACCCGCGCGTAGGGGGGCGGCAGCGTCATGAGGCCGGAATCCGTGCCGAGGTAGGCGTTCCACACGAGCCGCCGGATGCGGGAGAGGGGATAGCGCTTGGTTTTGACGAGGGAGAGCAGCTCGTCGAGGGAGACGGCGGCGCGCACCCCGTCGTAAAGGCGGTTGTCGAGCCCCTCTCCCGACACGTCGGGCAGGGCGGAGAAGGCGCTCTTCTCCATCCGCCGCAGGACGGAGAGCACCGCCGTGTTGAGGCTGTGCGGGCCGAAGGGCATCAGCCCGGCGGCCGCGGCGGAGCGGTAGACGCTCATCGCGGGCGCGGGGACGTAGGGCGCGAGCGCCTCGGCCGATTCGAGGTCGAGCAGGTTGCGCAGGTGGGAGGCGGAGGCGAACTGCTCCCCGGGTTCCCGCGCGTCGTGGGCCGCGCCCGCGCGCGGGATGGTGAAGGGCGCGATGCGCAGCTCCTGGAGGGAGATCTGCTTGAGATATTCCACCGCAAGGGTGTTGTTGGGGGAGGAGAGCACCTCCGCCACCTCGGGGCCGTAGAGCTCCTCGACCGCCTTCTGGCGGGCGCGGGCGTAGGTGACGCCCGTATCGAGCAGGTTTTTCGTGTATTCGCCGCAGTAGGGGGCGAGCACCGCGCCCGCCGCCTTCGCGAGCAGGTCGATGTCGCCGCACTCGCTACCGAAGGCGAGCACGTCGACGCACCCCAGCCCGCCAAGAATCCCGACCGCACCGGCCGCGAACCGCTCGGCGGTGGCCATCGCGTAGGGGAGCGGAAGCTCGAGCACGAGGTCCGCCCCGCAGGCGACGGCGGCGTTGGCGCGCACCGTTTTGGGCGCGCAGGCGGGCCCGCCCCGCTGCACGAAGCTGCCGCTCATCACGGCGACGATGTGGGTCGCGCCCGCCGCGCGCGCGGCCTCGATCAAATGCGCGTGACCGTTGTGGAAGGGGTTGTATTCCGCGACGATTCCCGCGACGACCTGATTGCCCATCCGATTCCCCTCTTTTTGCCCGGCGGCTGGCGGAAATATTTGCGGCATTCCCGGCAAGCGCCTTGTATTTTTAGCCATAGTGTAATAATATATAAATGTATGTGTCGATGTCAAGCAAAGGGACCATCGGGCAACAACAAAGAAAGGGAGAGCAAACATGAAGATACTGGTTATCAACGCGGGAAGCTCGTCGCTGAAGTATCAGCTGATCGATATGGAGGAGGAGCAGGTGCTCGCGAAGGGCAACTGCGAGCGGATTGGGATCGACGGGGTGATCACCCACAAGGCGGGGGAGCGGAAGACCTCCTACGAGGTGCCCTTCCCGACCCACACCCAGGCACTGAAGGAGCTGGTGAAGCTGCTGACCGAGGGGGAGGGCCGCGCGATCGACAGCGTGCGGGAGATCGCCGCGATCGGCCAGCGGATCGTGCACGGCGGCGAGTTGTTCACTAAATCGGTGCTCATCACCGACGACGTCCTCAAGGGGATCGAGGACATCTGCGACCTGGCCCCGCTGCACAACCCGGCGGCGGTCCAGTCGATCCGCGCCTGCCGCGACGTGTTTGGGGACACCCCGCAGGTGGCGGTGTTCGACACCGCCTTCCACCAGACGATGCCCGAGAAGGCGTATATGTACGGCCTGCCCTACGAGTATTACGAGAAATACCATGTGCGCCGCTACGGCTTCCACGGCACGAGCCACCGCTATGTGAGCAACCGCCTCTTTGATATTTCTGACATCAGCCGTTCGGGCAGCCGGATCATCACCTGCCACCTCGGCAACGGCAGCTCGCTCTGCGCCATCAAAAACGGCATCTGCATCGACACCAGCATGGGCTTCACCCCGCTCGACGGCTTCATTATGGGCACCCGCGCGGGCAGCATCGACGCCTCGATCGTGACCTACCTCGCCGAGAAGGAGGGGCTGTCGATGAAGGAAATGAGCGACATGCTCAACAAGAAATCCGGCCTGCTCGGCCTTTCGGGCATCTCGAGCGACAACCGCGACGTCACCCGCGCGGCGGACAAGGGCGACCCGCGCGCCCAGCTCACGGTGGATATGCTCTCCTACCAGATCAAAAAGTTCGTCGGCAGCTACGCGGCGGCGCTCGGCGGGCTTGACGCGGTCGTCTTCACGGGCGGCATCGGCGAGAACGACCACCACGTCCGCAAGCGCGTCTGCGCCGACATGGAGTTCCTCGGGCTGAGCATCGACGTGGTCGCCAACCGCGAGGCGCAGGGACAGGAGCGCAACATCTCCGCGCCCCACAGCCTCGTCGAGACGTGGATCATCCCGACCAACGAGGAGCTGCTCATCGCGCGCGACACGGAGGAGATCGTCTCGCGGGCGTAGTCCCCGAATCCAGAATCAAAAAGCCGGGGCGCGGTCACCGCGCCCCGGCTTTCCGTTACTCCGGGTCCGTATCTTTTCCAAAGAGCTTCTCGAAGACCTCGACGACGGCGAGCTTGGGTTTAAAGAGCGGCTCGCTGTTGAGCGTCTCGATCTCCTCGAAGGCGGGCATGTCCTCTGCCATGGCGGCGGAGACGCAGATGGGCGGGTACATGACGCACCACCAGTTGTGCCCCGCGCCCTCTCCGATCGTGACGCGCACCGCGTCGTAATCGCCGGCGGGCAGCATGAGGTCGTCGTACTGCCGCGTGGTGAAGTACATGCGGCAGAGCTCGGCGCGCACCGGCGCGTCCACCCCCGCCTCGTCGAGCGCGGCGCGGGCGGCAGATTCGATGGCGGGCAGGTTCTGCCGCGCGGTCTCCTTCGCGTCCGCCTGGGTCTGCGGCCCGGCGAACACGCCGCCCACGTCGGCGAGGATGCGGTCGCGCACCCGCAGCTTTACCTGCTGGTCGGCGGGGCTGTCCGAATTCGCGAGGATATGTAGACGGACCACGTCGGCGCGCACGGCGTCGCACTCCTGCCCGAAGGCGGCCACGTTGGAAAGGAAAACCGCCAGCACGATCCCCAGCAGCACCGCGAGATCGAGGCGGGTAATCAGTTGGAAACGCCGCTTTTTGTATTTCATGAAAAATCCCCCCAGCTTTCGTTGGAGGGATTTTTGACCGCCTTTCGCGGCATTATACAGTCGGAGGGGTATTTTCGTCGAGCTCCTCGAGATCGTAGGGGGTCGTCTGGTAGACGTAATAGTTGAGCCAGTTGCAGTAGAGCAGGTTCGCGTGCCCCCGCCAGGTGTAGGGCGGCTTCTGCTTGGGGTCGTTGTGGGGGAAGTAGTTTTCCGGGATGTGGATGGGCAGTCCCTTCTCCAGGTCGCGGAAGTATTCCTGCGAGAGGGTGTCGCGGTCGTACTCGGAGTGCCCGGTGATGAAAAACTGCCGTCCGTCCCGCCGGCCGACCATATAGACGCCCGCCTCCTTGGAGGAGGCGAGGATCTCCAGCTCGGGGCAGCGGTCGATCTCCCGGCGGCTGACCGTCGTGTGGCGGGAGTGGGGGACGTAGAAGAGCTCGTCGAATCCGCGGGTGATCGAGTGGTTCTCAACAAGCAGGCGGTGCTGGAAGATGCCGAAGAGCTTTTCGTCGAGGGGGTATTTGTTGACGCCGTAGTGGTAGTAGAGCCCCGCCTGCGCGCCCCAGCAGATGTGCAGGGTGGAGTAGACGTTCTGCTTGCTCCACTCCATGATCTCGCACAGCTCGTCCCAGTACTCGACCTCCTCGAACGCCATCTGCTCGACCGGCGCGCCGGTGATGATCATGCCGTCGAACCGCTGCCCGCGCAGGTCGTCGAAGGTCTTGTAGAACTTGAAGAGGTGCTCGGACGGCGTGTTCTTCGAGGTGTGGGACTTGGTCTGCATCAGCTCGATGTCCACCTGGATGGGGGAGTTCCCGAGCAGCCGCAGCAGCTGGGTCTCGGTCTCAATCTTTTTGGGCATGAGGTTCAGGATGACGATCTTCAGCGGGCGGATGTCCTGATGCAGCGCGCGGTACTCGGTCATCACAAAGACGTTCTCGTTTTCGAGGATCCGGGAAGCCGGCAGGCTGTCCGGGATTTTAATCGGCATGGGGATACCACCTTCGACGTTTGATAACCTTCATGATAGCGCATTGCGCCCGCAAAATCAAGGGAGGACGGGCCCCGGCGCGGGCCGCTCCCAATTTTCATAAAAAAACTTTGGGAAACCCGTTGACAAAATTTTTTGATTATGGTATTATACAAAAGCTGTCTCGTGCATAACGACAGAAATGCCCGGTATGCGACAGCGGCCAGCACCTTGAAAAATGAACAACGAGAGAAGAGAAACGAGGAACCCGAAACGGAAGTTTTGGGGGAATCACCCTTGAAAAGAATTTGAGTATCTCCGGATACAAAAGCGA